>JAGGTX010000073.1 GCA_021163525.1 Caldifarciminota bacterium | reverse complement strand
TGCTACAAGTTCATCAAGTCCAGTATTCACATTCTTTTCCATCAGAACAAGCACCTCTTCAACAAATTGGGATTCCCCTATCTTTTCTTCTATTTCCTCTGGATATATGTTTTTTCCACCTCTGGTCACTATAACGGATTTTGCCCTTCCGGTTATGTATATATACCCTTCATCATCAATATATCCAAGGTCACCGGTCCTAAACCACCCATCCTCTGAGAGGACTTTCCTTGTTGCCTTTGGGTTCTTGTAGTATCCCATCATAACATTGGGTCCCCTTACAACCAGCTCTCCAACCCCCTCAATCTCATCAATGAGTTTTACATCCACACCAGGGAGTGGAAGACCAATGGATGTATTTTTAGGCCTTTCTGGTGGGTTCACAGAAACAACGGGTGAGGTTTCAGTAAGTCCATAACCCTGAAGGAGTGGAAATCCCCATATCTCCAGTCTTCTTGATACCCACTCTGGAAGTGCTGCTCCACCAGATACAAGGTATCTCAGGTGGTCCATCCCCAGTGCTTCCCTTATGGCCTTGAACACATTCTTTGATAATCCCCTTATGTTCCTCTTTGTAAGTGGCAAGGCAATGGCTGAGAACAGGCCAATAATTCCTTTTTTCAGACCCTTCTGCTTTTTCAATTCCCTCTCTATACCCTGAACAATCTTCTCAAGTAAAAGTGGAACTGCCAGCACAATCAAAGGTTTTGTTGCCAGCATATCCTGTTTCAGTTCATTGGACTTGAAGGACCTTGCAATTGTGAGTATGAGACCTGATGTGATGGAAAGTATAAATCCCACTGTGTAAGGGAACACATGGTGAAGAGGAAGAATGAGGAATTGATTATCACCAGGGTAGAATTCAAGAATCATATATACCTGGTCAACATTGGACATGATATTCCTGTGAGATAGCATCACACCTTTTGAGTTTCCTGTTGTTCCAGATGTGAAGAAGAGAACTGCAAGGTCTTCAAGCGTGAGGGACTTCTTCCTCTCCATACCCGGACTTTTATAGTAGTCCTTTATCTCGTCAAATTCCACCTGACTGCATACCTTTGCAAACCCTTCAGAAGGTGAATCTGTAATAATGAGTTTTGAATCAGATAACCTCAATATGTGGAGTGCCTCAGATTCAGTGAGCCTTGCATCTATTGGCACAACAACACCACCAAACCAGTGGACAGCAAGTGAAGATATTATCCATTCAGGGCAGTTTGAACCCCTTATGGCAACATGGTCTCCCTTTTTCAATCCAAATGTTTCTGTCAATCCTTTTGCCAGCATCTTCACAATTGTATAGAGTTTACCATAGGTGTACCTCTCCCAGCCGTACTCCTTTCTCATCTGGAGGGCAGGGATGTCAGGATGTTCCTGTGCAACCCTCTCAAACATTTCAGGGATTGGAAGAATACCCCTTGATTCTCTAATGATTTTAGATCCCATAATCTCTCCTCCATTCATCAATGAGTCTTATTGCCCTTACAGCGGCAATCTTCCTCTTTTCTTTGCCCCTTCCATGGACCGGTGGCAGAAGTCCAAAATTTGCATTCATGGGCTGGAAATCTTTCTTTTTATCGTGAAGGTAGTTCATCAGCCCTCTCATCATGGTTCCTTCTGGTGGAAGCAATGGTTCTTTACCAATTATTTCTCTATAAATATTAATACCTGTTAAAAGACCCGTTGCCATGGCCTCCACATATCCTTCAACACCTGTGAGCGTCCCGATCACATAAACATTTTCCATCAATTTCAGGTATCTGTCAAGCACCTCTGGTGAGTTTATGTATGTGTTTCTGTGTATCTTCCCATACCTCAAAAATTCAGCCCTTTTCAGGCAGGGTATCATCCTGAAAACCCTCTTTTGCTCACCTATCTTCAGCCTTGTCTGGAATCCAACGATGTTCCACATGGTTCCCTCTCTGTTTTCCTTCCTTAGTTGAACAATGGCAAAGGTATTTTTGAATTTTTCAGGGATTTTCAGCCCAACGGGTTTCATCAGTGAAAAGCGGAGTGTCTCTTTACCTCTCCTTGCCATCTCCTCTATTGGAAGGCAACCCTCAAAAAACAAATCCTCCTTTATATGTGGTATGTGCTTTTCTGCATTCAGGAGTGCCTCCACGAATCCATAGTATTCTTCCCTTGTGAGTGGACAGTTTATGTAGTCCTCTCCTGCACCATACCTTGAGCCCATAAATGCCCAATCCATATCAATGGATTCGGAAGAAACAATTGGAGAAACAGCATCATAGAAGTAAAGATATTCTCCTGTATATTTCTTCAAGGAATGTGTAATTTTTTCAGATGCAAGTGGCCCTCCTGCAACCACAACAGTGCCATCAAGTTCATCAATCCCCCTTTCTTCCCTTATAACCTGACAGACCTTCTCCGTGAATCCTGTTATGTCCCTGCTGAATCTCTCCCTGTCCACCACAAGTGCCTTACCACCAGGCACCCTGTGTTTTTCAGCGAATGAAAGGAGGGTTGAACCCAGAATCTTCATCTCCGCCTTGAGCAACCCATGGGCATTTGTAATTTCCTCTGATTTCAGGGAATTGGAGCAAACCATTTCAGCAAGATAACCTGTCCTGTGGGCAGGTGTCATTTTTTTGGGTCTCATCTCGTAGATGGTTACATCAATCCCTCTATCAGCAAGGTAGAGGGCACACTCAACCCCTGATAGCCCTCCCCCAATTATGTTAACCCTTTTAGAATGCATAACCCAGATATATGGAGTAGTAGGTTTCCCTTGATATTGTGGTCAGGTCCGTCCTCTTTGCCACATAAAAATTTACATCTGTAATCCCCAGATTTAACTTTGCCTCAAACCCTATGCTTGCCACAGGGTCAACAAGCCTGGGGAAACCCGTTGAAAAGTCAAAGATTCTGTATTCATCCATGGAACAGGTTGCACCACCAGCATCAAAGAAGAAAGCGCCCATTATCCCTGATATGGAAACAGGTGGGAATCCAAGTTCAAGTTTCTTTACAAAAGGAAATCTTAATTCCATACTGAAAACCCCTGCCTTTGTTCCATACTGCTCGTAATAATCATAACCCCTGACCCACCCAAGATCACCAATCCCAACTGCTCCTCCAAGGTGGAACACATCCCTTCCCCATGAACTGATGAGCATCAACCTTGTGGCAAAACTCCATCTGTTCCCAAAGTAGTGATACCATCTGAGGTCCGTTGATATACTCTTCAAATCCCATGCCTTTTCATAATATACAAGTGGAAAAATGAACTTCACATATCCCCTGAATCCCTTCACAGGTGCATATCCTTTCCAGAGGGTATTGTCATGAACAAGCCATGTTTCACCAAACACACCAAATTCAGATACAGAACCAGTATAATATAATGTATCGTAGGATGCTTGGTAACTGTCATATGTGAGGTAATTTGAAAGGGTGTAAAAGTCAAACCTTGTGAATGTGTCAAAGGGGTATCTTATAAGTGTCCCCATACCCCAGAGAGTACCGAAATTGTAGAACAGGTCATCGTCATACTGGGATAGAAATCCAACCGAATATTTACTGATTGAAAACCCATAGTCTATTCTCCTTGGAAGATACATGTATGTGATCTCAAAGTCGCTGTTGAGGATATCTGTATTGTTGAAGTATGCAAAGATCTGGTGATTTCCGAGCACATCACTTATCCCCAGAAGGAATTCTCCCCATAGGCCATAATGGGTGTCATAAATGACATAAGACTGGAGGTAGTCAATGCTCAACTCAACTGGAGCCCTCTTTCCATTCACCGTCTTTTCAGGGATTAATCTGAACCTGACCTCGGGGAATTCTCTGTATGGAAGGGGTTCTGTAGGTATAAAAGAGGTTATGTCGTCCATATAGAATATATCCCATGCACCATCAACAAAACATGAAAGTGCACAGGAGGTTCCATCCCAGTCTATTGAGTATCCCTGGATTGATTCAAGGAATCTTGTGAGTTGATAAATTCTGCCTGAATTTACATTGTAAACAAATAGATTTTTGCTACCATCCCTTCCTGAGAGGAAGTATATCAAACTGTCCCTTCCATAAGGTGAAAAAACAGAACCATCAAAGGATAAGAGTTTCTTTATAACCCCATCCTCTATCACATACAGGTCATATTTATCATAATCCCATTCATTCCCTGATGGCCTTGAGGAAACAAAGAGTATTTTATCACCCCAGAAGGAAGGATTCAGTTCTGAATAAAAATCATTGGTCAGGTTTAATAAATCTTTATCCTCAAGATTGTATAAATAGATGTCTGGTGTTCCGTCAATAACTCCGGTCAGGACTATTCTTTTACCATCAGGTGAAAATTCTGGCCACATAATCCTGTCCAGTTTCAGTGAAATCCTGTTGATTATCTTTCCCTTTTTGAAACTGTAAAGGTATAAAACATCCCTTCCCATCTCCTTGGATGTAAAGCATATGGTATCACCGGTGGAAGAGACACCAATGTGGCCTTCAAGGATATGCAGGGATTCAAACTTCCTGCCTCTTCCCCCTGTTACTATCCTCCCAAGGTCCCTGTTGTTTATGGGGCTAACAGCCCTTATCTCAATATCCCCTTTTGAGTCTGTATAGTAAATTATTCTTGCACCATCCGATGATATAGAAGGTGCATAGTTCAGATAATTTTTCTTTACCCTGTGGTCAACCACCTTCCTTGCGATCTCATCCACATACTCCCTCTCACTGAGTAATGGCCAGTAATCCTTCTTTATCTTTCTCTGCCACATCTCATCAAGTTTCTGGATGTTTATTCCAAGAACCTTCTCAACTGCCTTATCAAAGGATTTTGTAACCCTGATCGCATTCACAATCTCACCAATTTTCTGTATTCCATATCTATCCTCAATGAACTTCAATACACTCTGGCCTTCCTTGTATATCACAAGCCCACCGTAGTTTTCAAGATTTGTCAGGGGTATGACATTCTGGTTGATTACAAGGTCTCTCATATAACTGTCAGATTCTCCATCCCATCCAAGGGAATAGAATTCTGCCATTCCCTCTATGAACCACAGAGGGATGTTCATTGTGAGCCTCTTGTTCAGGGCATTCAGTCCCGTTCCAAACCATATCCTGTTCTGGAACACATGGACAAGTTCGTGTGAAAGAACATGCCTCAATGACGACCAGTTTCCATCAAATGGGACAACCACCCTGTTCTTGAAACTTTCTGTAAATCCTCCAACAGATTCAGGAAGCCTTGAAAGAATCACATTTGTCTCTTCAAACTTGTTATAGGAATTGTATATAATTACGAATATTTTTTCATCATCCCCCACTGCTCTGTATGTGAGCCTCTTTTTGAGGTAAACATAGGTAGATTCAAGCACCTGAATAGAAAATCCTGCCATACCCTCACTTCCATCCTGATAGTAAAGTTTGAAGTGTTCGGATTCAATTACATTCCACTTAATATCTTCATACTGAACCTTGTTCTGTCCAAATGGATACTGTGATAAAAGGAGTAAAATATATATCATTTTATCATCTCCGCTATTACAAAGCCCATGAGAAGTCCCATCATGAATGTGATGGAGAGCATCTTTGCATCAATCAGTTCCCTCTTGAATCCCATTTTTATTGCAAAGAAGGAGAGAAGGTTGCCAACACCATTCACAAGAAGAACCAGCGGGATTGCAAAGAACTTAGCAATCAGGGGTCCAATACCTGGAACAACGCTGATGGTTCCAAGGAGTGCCTGTATGCCCTGGCTCAAAATCCCAATGAGAAAGACAAGGGCGCCAACAAGGAATTTATCCCATCTGAATTTTATTGTGAGCAGTATCATTACAACTGTAAACACAATCCATAGAACAAAGGAGATTATCTTTTTCCTATTTCTGGGAACCTTTGAAAGTTCAAGTTCCTTAATATCCTCTTCAAGTTCTTTTTCCAGTTCCTTTATATTTTTAGCCATAGTTTCCTATCAAGTGTTCTATACTGCACAGCCTCTGAAACATGCTCAACCTTAATAATATCACTGCCATCAATGTCTGCAATGGTCCTTGAAAGTTTGAGTATCCTATCATAGGCCCTTGCAGAAAAACCAAATTTTTTCATTGCAGTCTCCAGGATTGTCTCTGCGTCGGATTCAAGTTTACAGAATTCTTTCATCATCTTTGGTGTGAGCATGCTGTTCGTTGATATTCCCATACCCCTGTATCTTCTTTTCTGAATCTCCCTTGCCCTTTCAACCCTTTCCTTCATCTCCCGTGATGAGGTTGAAGCCATATCACCTTTGAGGTCCTCAAACTTCACCCTTGGAACATCAATGTGGATATCTATTCTATCAAGAAGGGGTCCTGATATCTTTCCCACATATCTGTCTATCTGGCCTGCTGTGCATGTACACTCAACATAAGGGTCTCCAAAGTATCCACATGGGCATGGGTTCATTGCTGCAACAAGCATGAATCGTGCAGGGAATGTTGCGTGGTGATGGGCACGGGAAACAGTAACAACACCATCCTCCAGAGGCTGCCTCAAAACCTCCAGCACATCCCTCCTGAATTCGGGGAGTTCATCAAGGAATAAAACACCATTGTGGGCAAGGCTCACCTCACCTGGTTTAGGGTGTGTCCCACCGCCTATAAGCCCTGCATAAGAGACAGTATGGTGTGGTGACCTGAATGGCCTTGTATATATTATGGGTGTATCAGAGGGAAGCATTCCAGCGGCAGAGTAAATCTTTGTTGATTCAATGGCCTCTTCAAGTTCCATTTCTGGAAGTATGGTGGGAATCCTCCTTGCAAGCATTGTTTTACCAGACCCTGGAGGACCGATCATCAGGATGTTATGCCCCCCAGCTGCAGCAACCTCAATCGCCCTCTTTGCAGGCTCCTGTCCCTTAACATCGGAAAAATCTATGTGATAGAGCGAGGAAATCCTGAAGATATTTTCCCTGTCAATCATAAATGGCTGTGGGAGTGGAGGCGTCAATATCTCAATTGCCTCTTTAAGGTCCCCAGCAGGAAAAACAGGAACATCCACCATTGATGCCTCAACCGCATTCTTTCTGGGACATAGAATACCCTGGAATCCCTCATCCCTTGCGAGTATGGATGAGGCAAGTGCACCCCTGACACCCCTCAATTCACCGTCAAGTGCCAATTCGCCAATAATGAGGAATCTCTCAAGATTTTCAGGGGAAATCTGACCACTTGCCGCAAGGATACCAAGGGCAATGGAGAGGTCAAGTGCAGTTCCCTCCTTCCGTATATCTGCTGGAGCAAGGTTCACTGTTATCCTTTTGTTACTGGGGAATGAGAAGCCAGAGTTCCTTATCGCTGTTTCCACCCTCTCCCTTGATTCCTTCACAGCGGTTTCAGGGAGACCAACAATGGTGAATGCTGGAAGTCCCCTTCCAAG
>JAGGTX010000083.1 GCA_021163525.1 Caldifarciminota bacterium | reverse complement strand
TTTCACATCAGGGTTTATAAAGATACTACCTATATCCTTACATTTGAGGATTCGCTGAATTTAACATCGGATGATTATAAAATAAAGATACACTCCATACCAGATGAAAAACCAGAGATTGAGATTGTTTATCCTCAGGGTGATTACAGGATAACAACAACCAATCTTGTTCCACTTGTTTTTCAGGCAGAGGATGACATTGGACTGAAAAAGATAGGTATAGTGATGGAGAGAAAAAGTGTTAAGGAATACAGCATCACGGGAATAAGGATTCAGGACTCTATTGAGATATCCATAAAGAATATGTTGCCAGGAGATTCTGTCCATCTGAAACTTTATGCTGTTGATCTGAAAGGACAGGTATCATTCTCAAGTCCCCTCCTTGTCTTCATGCCTGGGTTTGATGAATACTTTTCTGAAACATCTGAATTTGCTGACACCATGTCCTCATTAACAGGCGATATTATTGAGAAACAGGAGGAGATAAAAAAGAGTGTGGAGAATCTTATGATGAAGGGTGAACTCACGCCAGAGGATGTGAGTTATTTAAGGGAAACACTTGAAAAACAGAAGGGTCTTATTCAAACCCTTGAGAATATGAGAGAGATTGCAAAGTCTATTCAGTCCCCTGAGTTTGCCAGGGAGATGGAAAGGATAAAAGAACTTTTGCAGAGCCTTGACCTGGAGACAATAAAGTCCCATTTACCTGACTCAATAACACCCAGCAGCAGTCTTGAGAAAATAAAACTTGACCAGGAAAAACTTCTTGAGATGCTGAAGATGGGGAGAAAACTCCTTGAGAAGATAAAAAATCTTATGGATGTGAATAAAGCAATATCACAACTTGAGGATATAAAGGAGAAGGAGTCTGAAATACTTGGTGAGGAATCCCCTGATAGTTTGACAGCAATGAAACAGGAAGAACTGAACAGGAAGGCAGAAAAAGCAATCTCGGATATGAAGTCAAGCGACCTGGAGGCTTTGCAGAGGATTGGTGAAATGGCGGAGGAAATGAATTTGAAAGAATTGATGGAAAGATTTCAGGGGGAATTAAAACAGGCAAGGATAAACAGAAAACTGGGAACCCGGTTGCTTAAAAACCTTTCTTCTCTGCTTGATAAACTGAACCAGTTACGCACCTCCATGACAGGTGGAGAAAAGGCCAAAAAAATGCTTACCTATCTTGCTGTTGATATTTACTTCACCATATCAATGCTTGACAGTGTTGAGACTGAAAGGGTTTTGCTTGGAGGGATTATTTCTGCTGTAAACCAGGAGACAGAGACTGCAAAGAGGCTTTTTCTCACAACACTTGGCTTTTCCCCCCTTGTTTTCCAGGAACTTGGAGAGGCAGAAAAGATGCTTTCAGACCTTGTTGACCATCCGGAGGACATCAAAAATGTTCTTCCACGAATAAAAAGGAAACTTGCCCTTTCAATTGTTCTTCTTTTTGATACCCCACCCTCTTTGGGTGGTTCAATGCTCTCTGCACTCCAGATGTTGTCAAATGAACAGAAGAGCATTGGTCAGCAGTTGATGAGCCTTTTACCCCTTCCTGCGCCAGCAAGGTCCCAGGGATTGAAGGAACTTGCAGGGAAGCAAAGGAGACTTGCCTCTAAGGTGAGAAAACTTGGTGATGCATTCTCCTCACTTGCAGAGGAGATGGAAAGACTTGCAGATGAGTTTGAAAGGGGCTACCTGAATCAGGATGTGATGAAGCGGCAGGAGAAGGTCATAAATCAGTTTCTTGAGGCCATTAAATCTGTGAGAAGGAGAGAAATATCAAAGAAGCGCAGGTCAGAACCTGGTAAGGAGTATCCACCCATTATGGTTGAACTCCCTGAAAATCTTGGTGAGAGGCATCCATTTTTGAAATCCCTGCTTGAAAAAAGGCTGAAGCATGAAAAATACCCACCTGCATACAGAAAAATCATAGAGGATTATTTCAGGAGGATTACAAAGTGATATTGATTTATCTGTTACTTTCATTGAACGGTGGGAATAGTGCTGAATTTTCCAGACTCGTTAAGACATATCTGAGGCATCCTGATAGAAAACTTGAGAATATCATAATTGAGAAGTACAGGGAGATAAGGCCTGATGGACTTGTCAATTATATAAAATTCTTGAAGAAAAAGGATGATGATGAGGGTATAAAGAAGGAGATTTTATACTGGATAGATTATCTAAAAGATGCCGATGCAGTACTTGATACGCATGGCGAAAAGTGGATTCTGGACATCCATAGGAAGCTCACTGATAGTTTTATAAATATCAGGAATAGGCCATATTACTTTAATCTTCTATCAAGATATGTCCCTGTTCTTGAATTGTATCTTAACAAACTTCACTATAAGAACAGGCCAACAAGGATAGTGCTTCCTATGTATATGAGAAGGCTAAGAAGCACCCTTGAAAGGGAGGTTTCAACAGATACGCTATACAAGTACAGACAGGGGCTTATGCCATTGATAAGGGGTATGAGGGATAAGTATGAGTACATAAAGAACAGGGAGAAGGAGGAGGAGAAAAGGGCACTTTTGTTTAATATGCTTCAGAAGGGGGATTATGAAAAGGCAATGGAACTGGCAGGTAGTGATTATGAAAAGGGTATTGCACTGGTGCTTTCTGGTAAAACAGAAGAGGGAAAGACTTATATAAAACGTGCAATCCTGAATGATACTCTTAAACTTTTACCCGTGTATATATGCATGAATACAGATGAAAAGGATGCCAGATTCTTGCTCCAGTATATGCTTATGGGAAGGGAATACAGGTTAGAGGGTGAACCTGGAATCACACTTTACAATATTCTGAATCA
>JAGGTX010000232.1 GCA_021163525.1 Caldifarciminota bacterium | reverse complement strand
TTCCACCTTCAGTGCTGAAATGTATATGTCAAACTTTGCATCTGTGAACATGAATTCTGTTCCAAAGTAGTCCATGATTCTTCTGCCCATAGAGATGAGTTCCTCCTCAATATCTATGTTGGCCTTTTTATCCACCCTCTTATCTACAGAAATCCTGAATGAAGGCAGCTCAGGTTTTGCGACATCCATAAATCCAACATTTCCGTCTTTTTGGAAACCAATCACCATGCCCTCATCAATATTCAATGAATGCATATAAACCTGTGCCTGCTTTACATGGTCTTTGTTGGGCTTTGCTGTCTTGAGTTCTAAGAGGAGTTTATTATCAACAATTATGTCACTCTTCACATCCTTCAGGTAGTATCCCCTGTAGATTATCTCAATGTTCCTCTGCCTGGTATAGGGGATATTGTTCAGCCTCAATTCATGGGAGAGAGCCTTTTCATATGGGTCTTCTTTGAGACCTGGACCAAGTATACTCATCACCTCTTCTGCAAGTCTTTTGATTTTCTCCTTCATTACTTACCTCCTGTTTTTACAAAGGTTATACTCTTAGTAACAATCAGTCTTTTAAGTATCCGGGGATATTCCTCATCCTTTCTCTCCTCAGGCAGAACAAAGTGAATCTCTCCGTCAATGGATTTGAACTTTTCCAGCAGTTCCCTGTGGATTGGAACAAATTCCCCATCTGTGATTGCCACTATCCTTGAAAACCTGTTCTTCAGTGCATGGTTCACAACTGCGTTGAAATCCGTTCCATAGGTTGTTTTAATTCTGCCTGACCTCACCTCGTCCCACTTAAAAACCTCAACTGTGGTGGAAAACTGGTAAATTGGCGTTCCGATGTAATCCTTCAGGTGGTACATGAGGCCAAGGATAAAGGGGAGGAAATCCATGAATGAACCGGACACATCAACATACAGATGAACCTTTCCCTGTGTATACAATTCCTGGTGAATCTCCCTCTTGTGGAACACGGGCTTTATTCCCCTCTTTATCTGGAATATCTCTCTGCGGGAAGGATATACAGAAGGAACCACACTCCTCTTCGCCATTCTTTGAATCCTGTTAATCCTTGACCTGGGGTCTTCTGATATTGCCTTTTTCAGTATCTTACCAAGTTTCCAGATGGCTTCCTTCAGGTTATCCTCATTCTGAACCGGACTTTTAATCTTGTCCGTGTGCCTTTTGAAAAATTTAGATATACCAGAAAGAATCTGTTCTGTAATTTCTGGTGGAGGAGAGGGGAAGAAGTCGTCTATAAAAACAATCACCTTATCCTTTGCCATGTTTTCAATCCAGTAGGTGCTCTCCTCAATGATTTCTTCAATGGTCACAGGGATGTCGGGCTCCATCAGTTTTTTCTTGAAGGAAACCCAGTGTCTTATGTCCTCATCTGTAACTTCAGGGCATTTTATTCTCTTGATGAATGCAGTCAAACTCCTGAATTTTTTAAGAATCTCTTTTCCTGAAAGGAGATAGAGGAAGAAGAAGAAATCCCTTGAAACCCTCCTGTTTTTCAGCACCTTTTTCACTGTGAAATCAGGGGTCAAATCAAGGTATCTGTCAATGAATGCATTCACCTCAATATCTGCAATCACATTTGCAAAGAAACGAGAGGGGAGGCTTCTCAATAATTCATTATCAAAGTGCATCAAACTGAAGTGAAGTAGTTCATGGGTCAGGATGTAAATCAGGTTTGCATCGCTCATCTTCAACACTTCAGGATTCACCTCTATGATTCCCCTGCTAAAACCCTTCCAGGATATTCTTGCTATTGGAACATCATCGTTCAGTGTAATGTCAAAAAATCTGAGGAGGTGGTAAATCCCATTCTTCCAGAGCCGCCTGCGATAAACAGGCATTTTAAGGGAGGAGAGAAATCTCAGCGATGCATTCAGGTATTTGCCTGTTCTGTCCTTTATAAACGGGGAAGACATAAAAAGTATGGTGGCTTTGGGCTGGGCCTGCCTGCAATTTTCATATCAGGAGGTAGTATGGGCAACACCGACTTTTCAAGATGAAGTTTTATATATCCATGGTAATTTTCTATTCTCTCTTCAGTGATGTTCCCAGGAAAGACCATAATTCTTGCCTCAAGTGCTGGATTTATTATAACTTCTTTGTTTAAGGGCCTCCTCCTTCTAATCAATCCTCTTTTTCGCATACCCACAAAGTATGCTGGCACAAGTGAGGAGGCAAATACATATTCAGGGTATCCAGCGATGAATTCTTCATCATCCAGTAGTTCGTACGCCTCATCATATGGATAAATCCCCTCGTGTGTATAAACAAATAAATCTGAAATCCTTCCCAGGAGAAAGAAGACTCTTCCACTCTTAGAAAAAAGAAGGTATTTTAAACCAAGGCCTGTTCCTGGCTCATCCTCAAAAAACTCATCAGTAATATTTTTTGCCATGCTCACACCCACAAAACTGTATGGTGAACAATTGTAGCAGAGGTCCTCTGTTGAAGGTATCCTTGCCTTAATATGGGTTCTTTTGAATTCTTCATAGGTATCAACAGGCTTTCCACCAACATAGATTTTTTTGAATACCTTCTTCAGGATAATGAATTCCTCTTCAATCTTTTTACTTTCAAAGAACACCAGTTCATCCTTGAACAGGTCATAACGAGGGGACTCTGATATAAGAGTGTCTTTAATATTTCTGGGTCTACTATGGCCATCAGATTTTTTCAATATCACAAACTCTACAGGATTCTGTAAACCATCAATGTATCCTTCCTTCAATTCACCTGTCATTACAGGGAAGGAAAGTTCCCAATCAGGATGCCACACAAGGGGGAAAAGAAAATTCTGCCAGAAGGTAACAGGAACTATCTCTCTCACCTTGGTCAGCACAACATATTTCTTTGTTTCAGCAATTTTTCTAAGAGAATTAACTATCATCATTCCTCCCTGTTACGCAACGATTTGTTCAAGGAGTTCCTTGGCCCTGGGAAAACCCTTAACATTTACCTCCCTTCCCTCCCACCATTCCAGTGACGCATCCCTGGTAATGTCAATAAACAGGTTATCTATCAACTTTATCTTTTCAGGTGGTAGCATCTGCAACAGTTCATTCTTCCTTTTCTGGAGTTCCAGAAGCATCCGGGCAGCAATGGCCATGAGTGCGCCATTCTGCTCATCATCCCTTTCCTCAATCAGGATTTTCTTAATTTTTTCAAGAAGGAAGGGCAATACATATGTGTGACCTTCCCAGAACTTGCTGTACATCTCGGTCAAACTTGCTGTTTTTAGGTATGTGTTGGATTCAAAGTATGGGTCAAGCCTTTCCTTCAATACTGCAATGTAATCCTCAATGGGTTCAATCTTCACAGCATGCCATGGAAGGATGTAGGGGAGTAATTTAAATACGGTGTCCTTAATAT
>JAGGTX010000234.1 GCA_021163525.1 Caldifarciminota bacterium | reverse complement strand
GTATCCATCCCGAGACACTTCGTGATTGATAGAAACAAAAGAATTGTTTTCCAGTGGACTGGTAGCATATCTGAAAATTCAATCAACCTGATGGAAGAGGCAATTGAAGGATGCAGATGATTTATTCAGTACCCCCTCACCTTTTTCAGGGTTTTTTCGTAAATTTTTTCGGGGATTTCCTCGTAGTGATCCAGCTGCATGGTGTAAAATCCCCTTCCCTTTGTAATGGACCTCAGGGTGGTTGCATAGCCAAATAATTCGGCAAGGGGAACAAATACATTGATAATCTCAAAATCCGGCCTGTGTTCAAAACCAATTATCTTTGCCCTCTTTGAATTCAGGTCCTCAACAACATCACCAATAAACTCTTTTGGAAGGAGTATCTCCATCCTCATGATCGGTTCCAATAAAACAGGGTCCGCCTTCCTGTACGCATCCTTGAATGCCATTGAAGCGGCAATCTTGTACGCAGGTTCTGATGAATCAACCTCATGGTAGGAACCATCAATAACAGTAACCTTTGTCTTTACAACCGGGAAACCCGCAAGCAGACCACTCTCCCTTGCCTCCTCTATACCCTCTTTTATAGCCTGAAAAAACTGGGAAGGTATAACACCCTTCTTTATATCAAATGCAATTTCAAAATCATCTGAAGGCTCTATCCTCAAAACCACATGTCCATACTGCCCCTTTCCACCGGACTGCTTTATGAATCTTCCCTCACCAACCGCCTCCTTCTTAATGGTCTCCCTGTATGATACCCTTGGTTTACCCATCCTTGCCTGAACACCAAACTCGCGTTTTATCCTCTCAACAATCACCTCAAGGTGGAGTTCCCCCATTCCAGAAATCAATGTCTGTCCAGTCTCTGGGTCCTGTTTTATCTGGAAGGTTGGGTCCTCCTCACTCATAACCCTGAGCGCCTGATTCAACTTTTCAAGTTCCTTTTGAGTTTTGGGTTCAACAGAAACAAAAACAACAGGTTCAGGAATATACGGAGGTTCAAGAAGGATGGGATGCTTTTGATGGCTCAATGTATGCCCTGTCTTTGCAGACCTCAATCCAACAAATCCAACTATCTCCCCAACCCTTGCCTCGTTCACTTCAAGCCTCTTATCTGCGTGCATAAGGTAAATCCTTGAAATCCTCTCCCTTTTCTTTTCATTCACGACAAGGACTGTCTCTCCCTTTTTCACACTCCCTGAATACACCCTTGCAAGGGAAATCTTTCCATGGGGGTCTGCAAGAATCTTAAAAACGAGTGCAGAGAAGGGTTCATCCTCCTTTGGATATCTTTTCAGGGGCTTACCTGTATCAGGATGTGTCCCTTCAATTGGAGGTAGGTCCAGTGGAGAGGGCAAAAGATTAACAACACCATCAAGCACCTTCTGAACCGCCTTATTCTTCAGGGCAGAGCCACAGAAAACAGGGAATAGAACACCTGCTATTGTTGATGCCCTTAATGCCTCAAGTAAAAGTTCAGGGGGAATCTCTTCCCCCTCCAGATACAGTTCCATGAGCCTCTCATCGTAGAGGCTTAACTTGTCTATCATATCCTCCCTGAACTGGTGGTATCTCTCCTTATATTCATCAGGTATGGGAATGGGCTTGAAGGTTGCACCCAGTGTCTCCCCCTCCCATATATATCCCTTCCCCTCAATCACATCCACAACACCAGAGAATGAGGATTCGCAACCAATGGGAAAATTCACCACCACCACATTGGCGTTCAACTTCTCCTTCATCATCTCAAGGGTTCTGTAAAAATTTGAACCCATCCTGTCAAGTTTGTTTATGAAGGTAATCCTTGGTATGTTGTATCTGTTGGCCTGCTTCCAGACTGTCTCAGACTGAGACTCAACCCCTTCAACTGCACTGAATATAACAACTCCCCCATCAAGAACCCTCAACGACCTCTCCACTTCAACTGTGAAATCAACATGGCCCGGTGTATCTATGATATTTATTCTGTAACCTTTCCAGTAAACAGTTGTTGCAGCAGATGTGATGGTGATACCCCTCTCCTTCTCCTGGTCCATATAATCCATTGTTGCAGAACCCTCATCAACCTCTCCAAGCCTGTGTGTCTTTCCTGTATAGTATAGTATCCTCTCGGTAAGGGTTGTCTTACCTGCATCAATGTGGGCCATTATCCCTATGTTCCTTATCATGGAGAGGTCAAATTTTGGCATTACCACCTGTAATGAGCAAAGGCCTTGTTTGCCTCTGCCATACGGTGAGTATCCTCCCTCATCTTGTAAGCAGCACCTTCTTTCCTTGAAGCAGCAATGAGTTCATTGGCAAGCCTCTCTGCCATGGTCTTCTCAGCCCTGCTCCTTGCTGCCTTGATTATCCACTTGATTGCAAGGGAAGTCCTTCTGTCCTGCCTCACCTCCATGGGAACCTGATATGTTGCACCACCTATTCTTCTCGGCCTAACCTCCACAATGGGCTTAACATTGTTGATTGCCCTTTTGAAGACCTCTATACCGTCCTCTTTAAGCCTCTCTGTAATCAGGTCAATTGCCCTGTAGAAAATCTTCTCGGCAACACTCTTCTTCCCGTCCCACATCAGGTTGTTTATAAACTTGGAGACGAGAACGCTCTGATACTTATAGTCTGGAGGGATCTCCCTCTTTTTGGCCCTTCTTCTTCTTGCCATTTACACTCCTCCTATTGCTTTGGTCTCTTTGTCCCGTAAAGGGACCTGCTCTTTTTTCTACCCTCTACTCCTGCTGCATCATAGACCCCCCTGAT
>JAGGTX010000008.1 GCA_021163525.1 Caldifarciminota bacterium | reverse complement strand
TGTTTACCCCGCTGAATGATATGGAGGATGTGTAGGGCATGAGGACATCACCGTTTTTATTCACAACAATCACAGAGTTCTGGTATCCTCCGCTCACAACGGGATTGTCAGGGTCAGAAACCCATTCTCCGTCCACAATATACTTGTACTCGTATCTTCCCGGTCTCAGTTCAATCACAATTGTCCAGAACCCATTTTCATCCATCTCCATGGGGGTTCTTCCCCAGCCATTGAAATCACCAGCAATGAACACTGTCTTTGCATCAGGAGCAAAGTATGTGAACCTGACACCTTCATCAGTTTTTATGGGAAAAAGGGCGAGTAAAAGAAGCATCTTTCCTCCTTAAAAGTAGTATTTTAGAATTAACCTGATTCTATTCACGGTTGTAATCCCCTCCCTGTCAGCAATATCACCATCATTCACCAGGTCAGCATCTGTGTGGGATGGTTCACCATATTCAAGGTAGATTTCAGAGTTTGAAATTGGTCTATAGGCAATCTGGAAGAATGCACTCTCCCATGCTGTGCGCTGGTCCTCACCAAAGGCAACCCTTGTGTAAAACCACATACTTTGAGAAAGGTTCAACTTCCCTTCAATGCCAAATATAGACCTCTGTCCAATTGAGTACTCAACATTTTTAACACCTATATCCTTGATTTTGTACTGGAATTTAAGCCTTCCTGTTTTCCCCTCTGCAACGACTTCAAAGAATGCGTGTTTCCATACATCCCCAAATCTATCCCCTGTAACATCGTAGTATGTCTTAAAGGAAATGTTGTTGATGAACTCAACATATGCTTCAAGGTAATACCAGTACCTGTTCAGGTTTTCCCTGTATGTTTTCCCTGTGATTGTGATGGCCCTTCCTGGCAGCAGGTAAGAGATTTCTCCATATATCCCTCGTTTACCCTGATTATCAGTCCTTGAGGAGTTATATTCATTTGAGAGTTCGTCACGGAAGTTCAGACCATAAGAATATGCCCTGCCAAGAATAATGAATGGACCAAGTGGGACAATTCTGAGTTCCATTGCCCCTGCAAGATTTTCAGAATCAGGTGTATCAGGGTGATACAGGTTTTTTGCAACCTCGCCCCTGAGTTCAAAGGGTCTTTTGAATAATCCTAACCGCACCGAGGCTACCTCATTGAAGGAAGATACCCAGTCCTTTTTCAGGTAGAGAAGACCCCATGTGAAAATTCCCTCATATTTTTTCATGTCCCAGATGATTGCCTGAGCCTTCTCTGTTACCGTGTATCGCGAGAAGAGGAACCCAGAGGAATAGCCCCTTTTCCACAGGTCACATCTAATCCCTTCAGCATTGGCGCCATAGGATTCGTCCCTCACCCTTTCAGATGAAACAAGGTAGAGCAGGGGAGACTCAAACCAGTGTCTATCCTCAGCCTTGAATGTGGCGATGGAGAAAAAATTTCCCTGGAATGTGAGGTGCATTCTTTTAAACTGAATCTTACCGGGTTCAAGGGAGAGTGCTGTGTATGTTTCCGTCCTTCCAGGCAGTTTGTAAAGAAAACCCATCTCACCATAATTCTTTTCCTGATAAAGATTCCAGTACTCCCACTCAGGACTGGTGTACTGGTATTCAAACCATCCGTGGAATTCACCCAGTGAAATAATGAGCAGAATCATAGTCTCCACCCCACAGATACAATGGTTGTTTCTCCAAGCTCAGAATTCGTGAGAAAGCCCATCTCAATATCAAATCGTGGATTGTGAAGATAAAGCCCTATTGCAGGTCTTCCATTCATCCACCCGGCACTACCTGATATAACCCTGTTCACAATGAATTCCACTCCTGCATAGAGACTTTTAAAGTCTGGTGTTGTCTCAAAGGAAAGGGAACCCGCAGAGGTGATGAACCCGAACCCAAGTCTTTTCCTGCTTAATGCAAAGGCAAATCCTCTCAAAGAGAACCTTATTCCAGCATTCCAGTCATAGTTCAGCAAAAATGATTTTGAGCCAGGTGCAGATTCATACTTCTGTGAAAGTGAAACTCCAAATATACCGTATTTTATGCCTATTGCACTGATAACACGAGTATAACCCCTGTTTACCCGTGTTGCCTTTAAGCCGAACCCAAGATTTACCCCCTTGAGAATGAATGAGGAATAAAGGTCACCTTTGTAAAAGTCATCAATGTTGAAGGGTCTATAAAAGGTGATATGAACAATTCTTTTGCTTATGGAGGCAGGGTTTATAAAGATGTTTTCTGGCCTCTCCAGTGGAGATATAGCAGCACCCATTCCTGTTAAATATGCGGTTGAAGATAGTATGAGAAGAAGCATTCAGTACCTCACAAATGCCTTTTTCAACATTCCCCTGTTTTCAGATGTGTAGAATTTCAGGATATATATACCCTTATCAAGGTCATGGATGTCCCAGGAATATTCAATGAAGTCTGTTCTTACTCCTTCAATAACATTCTTTAAGAATCTTCCTTCCTCTGTGAAAAGTGCAACTGTGAGGGTTGCTGTGTCAGTGAGTTCAACATGGATTGTCACCGGTCCTGTCCGTGCGATGTCAGGTCTTATAGAGACACTTTTGAATTCAGGGAAGGAGACCTTATATTCCTCTGTTTTTGATACATCTACAGGTGCTATTAGAGAATCGGGTACACCATCCCCATCACCATCAATTGTTATCTCCCTGAAGATATTTATGATAGCATTCCCGCTTCCCCTGACAGATGGGTCATCAGGCATCACATCTCCAGCACCTGCATAATCACCACCACATATGAGTGCAGTTAAAGAGATTTTCTGAGGATTACCAAGCAATTCAAATGGTATGGCAACCTCAAGGAAGTTCTTTTCTCCGGGACCCCCTGAATTTATACCTCTGTATGATACAGGGGATGTATTCTCACCAAGTTTCCTTACGCCACCCAGGGAAAGGTCACAGTTCCAGAGTGCCACAAGGAAGTCAGGTTTTGCTCCACTGAATCTCACATCCCTTGGATACCAGTCAAGCCCATTGGCATTATCAATCCCACCAGTCTCTGTATCAAGGAATATGAGCAGGGCATTATTATTCAGTGTATAAGAGCAACCTATAAAGAGGGTCTCTGCATTCCATGTGAGGAAGAGGGTGTCAAGTTCATTCTGGCTGCTCCAGTATGAGTCATTTGCATCGTCAATAACAACAGCCTCATCAGGGGAGAAGTCATTCTCTCCATCAATCTGGATAGAATGGAATGTTTCGGGATAGAGGAGGAGTGTAAAAAGGCTACTTAATACCAAAAATTTCCTCATTCACCCTCCTGGTGGCATCCTTGAGTGCCTTTTCAGGTGTCTTTTTACCGAAAAGGGCTGATTCTATCTCAGGATTCACGATGTTCTCCACACCCTGATAATCAGGTATAATGGGTCTTGGAACAGCCTCTTTGATTGCCTCCGCAAATATCTTTATATAGGGGTGCCTCTCATAATCTATATTCTCCATGCTTTTAACATTCACAGGTAGTTGGCCAAGTTTGTTTGCCCACAGGGTCTGGATGTTTTCAGAAACCAGGAACTGGAGGAATTTAAGAGATTCTTCAGTGTGTTTTGACCGTTTGAAAATCACCATATCCGTTCCACCAATGGGGGTTGGTCTTCCATACTTGCCCCTCGGCACAGGAACAATCCCAAAGGGAATGTTTGCTTCCTTCAGTGATTTTATCTTCCATGGCCCATTGAATACCATGGCATACTTGCCATTCTGAAATCCCATATCAGGGTCAACTGCACCAGGTTTCCATGCACCTGCCTCTATACCATTGTCATAGAGTTTCTTGATAAACTTCAGTGCCTCAACCGCCTCAGGTGTATCAAGGGTGAACCTTCCGTCCTTCATAAGCCTTGCTCCAAATCCATAGAAGAAGGGTAGATGCCACCACAGTGTGTTCCTCATGGCAAAACCATATATATTCTCCTTTTTATCCGTAAGTTTTTTACCCGCCTTAACAAACTCCTCCCATGTATCAGGTGGCTTTATCCCCTTTTCCTTGAAAAGTTTTTTGTTGTAAAAAAGGGCAAGGCAATTCACCTGGTCTGGTATGCCATATAGTTTCCCATCTATCTCAACGGATTTCAGGGCAACGGGCAGCAACTCTGATGTATCAAAGTTCCCAATGTTTTTTACAGCACCCCTTGTGGCAAGTTTTGCTACCATTGCAAGGTCAACCCTGGCAATATCTGGCTCTGAGCCTGTAGCAAGTGCTGTCAGGATTTTGCTTTCCATGCCAAAGAAGGGTATCCTCTGAACCTGGACCTTTATCCCTGTGGATTCCTCAAATGCCTTCACTATCTCCATGAACACAGCATGCTCTTCATCATTGTAAGATTCCCATATCGTGAGATTTTTACCTGTTTTACCTCCTGAACATCCAATCAATACAAATAGGGGAAGAAGCAATAAAAACTTTCTCATCCTGCCTCCTTTTTCAAATCATACACCCCACCCCATTTTTGTCAACAGAGGATGAATGATGGGATTAAAAAACTTGCATTTTTACATCATGGGTATATTTTTGTAAAACGGTAATGTGCCTATCAGAGTTATTTAACGGATTGATATGTGTTGCTTATGCATGCCCAAATTTTGGCTTGTTTGAAACTTCATGTGGGTTAAATACATTAGGGAATTGTAACAAAAAAAATAGGAGGGAAATGCTATGGATATGGACAGAGAGCAAAGAGAATTTATGGACAAAGAGCACGAGGTAATGTATAGATTTTATGATTTATGCGAGCAGTATAATGGGAGCAATGCAAAATTCATAAAAAGGCGAATGAAACAGTTGATTGAGGAGGACCCTGATTTTTTGGATTCGTACCTGTTACTCTATGAGATATTAAAGGATGAGGGTAATTCCTCTGAGGCAGAAAGGGTATTGAATGATGCATATGAGAGAGCGCTGAGATTGATAACCGATGAAAATGGCAACTGGCCAGATAGATTATCCTGGGGTTGGCTAGAAAATAGACATATCATAAGAACCATTTTGAATAAGGCTATTTTATTATGGGAAAACAGAAAGGTAGATGAGGCCCTGGATTTGTTAAGAAAATTGCTAAAAACAAATCCGGGTGACAATGTTGGAGCACGCTTTTATATACTGGCAATTAGAATGAATATGACCCTTGAAGAATTTGAAAGACGCTTTGACAGGGGTGGTTATTACGATATGGATTTGTCT
>JAGGTX010000162.1 GCA_021163525.1 Caldifarciminota bacterium | reverse complement strand
GTGGATTTTGCAGGAACAGTATCAAGGGGCGGTAGTTCCTTCATCACCTCCTCAATCTCAGCCTTTCTTCTCTCTATCTCCTGGAATAATTCAGCAAGTGGAACTGAAATTGTATTTTTGGGTGCCTTCTCATCTGGATAAAAAGTGAACTCACCCTCTTCCTTCATGGCAAGGGAATAGAATGCATCAACCCCTTCAAGTTCAGTGGCCTTTGCATGAACAACATTGCCACCATGGAAGTAAACACTTCCACTCCCCATGTCCAGCCTTCCGGTTTTTTTGAACCTGGAAAGAAGGTACATGACCTCTTCCGGTAAAATATATGTCAGATTGCCCCTCAGTGCTGCTGGCATAAAATTATCTTATAGAAACAGAAGATTTTGTCAAGTCTATTTTTTCCCTGATATTGATAAATAGGTTGCCAACGGCCAGTTTAATAGTCAAATTTTTTAATATTGATTTTTTTACCCTGCAATAATACCCTTCAGTTCTTCTATCAGCCTTTCTATCCTGAACATCTCACTGTATCTTTCCTTACCCTTTCTCCTTAAGTCTTCGTAGAGTTCTTTATCTGTCAAAAGTTGCTTAACGCGGTGCTTTAATGCGTCATAATCCCTGAAGTTCACAATAATTCCTGCGTCACCAACAACCTCCTTAACTGCCCCAATATCATGCGCAATAACAGGTATTCCAAGTGCCATTGCCTCAACAATAACCCTTCCAAATGGTTCCGGCTTTTCTGGCATGTGGATTAAAAGGTCAAATCCTGAAAAATAATCATATACATTGTCCTTCCATCCAAGGATTTTTATTTTCTTTTCAAGCCCCCTTTCCATTATAGTTTTTTCAAGTAATTCAAGGTATTCCTGCTCCTCAAAAATTGCGCCACCCAGTATGTAACCAACAACACCATCATCTTCAATCCCTTCCATAACCCTGATAAAATTCATCTGACCCTTCCACTCTGCAATCTGACCAACACACCCAATTCTGAATCTTCCTGGAAGTTGAGCAGGTTTTATCCTATCAGGAAGAGAAATCGCATTATAGACAACCTCTGTCTTTCTCAAAAATTGTCTATCCACTGCCTTTGATATGGATATAATGGTGTCAGGTATAAGGGAAAGGGCATTCATCAGGAGCCCTGCCTTCCCTTCAAGGATATCCCTGAAATGCCAGATGAGTTTAACCCGTCTCATCCTCAATTTCACAAGTGCACCAATAATATGTGCCTTCTGGCTGTTTGTGTAGAGAACATTATACCCTTCTCTGTTTATAATGCTGGAAATGAACCCGGCAATCCTGTCAAGTTCCCGGGCATAAAAAATGTCTCTTATACCAATCTTTCCTCTTTTTATGTTGAACACTGGGGAGGGAGGAATTCTATAAACCCTGACTCCTTCTTTTTCAACAACCTCTGAAAGACTACCTTCACCAGGTATAACAAGTGAAACATCCATACTTCTATTAAGCCATCTGATTATGTCAAAAAGACTCCTCTCCCCACCACTCAACTTATTGGAATGGGTGAAAAAAAGGACTTTTACCATGTAATACCCCATGTTTTTAAGAACATCTTGATGAGTAAAGTCTCAAAGGGGGTTCTGTGTTTTGAAAAGTATCTCAGAAGGCTTCTATGCCTTATTTTTACAAGTTCTGGAGACTTTATCCTCATACTACCACCCCACACATGATACGCAAAAACAGGCAGTATATACATTGATTTTTTCGGAAACCTTATCTGAAGGTCCATATCCTCAAAATAGAGAAAAAAGGATTCATCAAAGATTCCATATTTTTTGAATGCCTTCCTTCTATAAAGAACAAAAGAGCCTTCTATGTGATTCACATAACCTCCTTTTTTATAAAATGAGTATGGTTTCAAGGAACTCCATAATCTAAAACCGGGTAATAACCTATTAGCCATTTCCGCAATGGGTAAAAACTCAATGAGGAATGTCCAGAGGTTGGGGAATATATCACCAGCAGTGCTCACAATGCCCTTTCCTGGCATAATCAGAACAGGTGCTATCCCAAGAATACTTTTGTCCATCTCCATCTTATTCAGAAGTGGCGTAAAGACATCCGTATCAAAGTAAATGTCTGTATTCATGGTACAAAGGTATTCACCATCTGAAACTTCAATCAGCCTGTTCAATGCAGAACCGTATCCCAGATTCCTCTGTGAGTGAATAACCCTCACCTCTGGATACAAACTTTCAGCAAGTTTGACCCCACCATCAGATGAATTATTATCAAACAGATAAATCCTGTATTCCATTCCTGGTGGATTTTCTTTAAGTGCATTCAGCAGTTTCAAAAGATGTTCTTTCCCATTATAAACAGGTATAAGAATATCAAGGCTCAATCAACCTCCTCGTTTTCATCCCAATGTTAAAAAGTGCGTCAACAATAGAAAGCCCTTTGATAAACCCGAATCCAAGTTGAGGATATGGCTCAGGATATGGATAGAATTCTATGCTTATCCCCTCCCTTTCAAATTCTTCTTCCACAAGGTATGCACCACCACCCTCACCTGACACATAAACTGAACCCCCAAGGCTTTTTACAATGCCAAGTATTTTTTCACTCCCCTTCTTATCTATCCTGAGTTCTGAAGAGAATACAAATTCCTTATTTATTCCGAGGTATGACATAATAGCCATGATTCCCCTCATGTTGAAATCCATCAAAAATTCAAAGTCCTCTGAATAAACATCCTTCAAGAGCTGGAAGACTTCGTCAAAGTAATCTGCTGCCCTGTAGTGATAAAAAAAGGTCATTAAATGGTCTTTTTTCCAGTGCCGTGTATTGTCAATCCTTACATCCGCTATCTTCTGGTAATATCTCCCTTTTTTGATTACTGGAACTGTGAGCCACTTTCCGGTATGCTGGACTTTAATCAGGGTTCTCTGGGTGTATGAACGCCTTGAGAATTGCACATCATCAAGGAGAACAAATACATCTGCCATAAGCAGTTTCCTGAAAAAACCCATGTGTGGAAAAAAATTGGGCTGATGGCATGCAATCCTTTTCATATCAAATATATTAAACCTTTTCACCACACAATCAAGTGGGGATACCCAGAATCTTGTTTCTGAACCTTTCCTCTGAGAATAATTTCCATGAAACCTCTCTTATCCTTCCCCCCTCATTTACCAAACTCAATATTTTATCCATGGCAGTGTATGGGAAATGTTTCGGGTCAACACATACTCCAAGGTCATGCTCATTCACAATACTGCACAATTCCTCCATTCCTTTATGAACAATAACAGGAAGACCTGCTGAAATATAGTCCATAAACTTTGTCGTTATGAGATATGGAGAAAGGGGATTCTCTCCCTCCATAACAAGCCCCACATGGCAGCAGGGCAGGAAATTTTTCAGTTCTTCATAATTCATTGAAATAATCTCAATTCCTGTCCTTTCCAGTTCTCTTTTAAAATCCTCTTCAACAAACTGTGAAAGAACAACCGGTTTTGATTCTTTAATTCTCTTTTTTATCCTTTGAAAAACCATTATTGTTGAGTGAAGTGTTTTCTCATCCGGAATGGTTCCGAGATACACAGGGGTAAACTTTTTGATTTTTTTCTTCACAGGATAGGGTTCTGCTGGGATATATACAACCTCTGAATCAACACCGAACTTATCCTTTATATATCTCTTTATGTTATTCCCTGGGACAAAAACCTTTTTTGCATTTTTTACTGCCCTCATTTCAATCAACCTGTTTATATAATGGTCATTCCCCCCATAAACAGGAGCCTCAAGTGAGTAAATCCCGGGAAGCACAAGTTTATAGTTTGACCATGGAAATATGGAGATTAAAAAACCGGAGAGGGTTCCCCTTGCAATTATTGTTATGCCGTGAAGACGCATAAGGACAGTGAAGATGCTGAGCGGTAAAAGGGATTGAAAAAGTATAAGAAGGAGCCCGGGGATGCCAGTATAACTTCCCGGTCTTATCACTGGAAGCACAATGGAATTTCTTTGAACATCCCCCTTAATAATGTCCCTTACATCAACAAGGGAAAACAACCTTTCCGCAAGTGGTTTTATAAAATTCCTGTTTGCAAGTGAGTTTTCCCCTGTTCCTTCAACAAATGCAGTGAAAAGTATCACCCTTCCCATTTTTTGAGCCTCCTGAAAAGGAACATGTAGATAATTGCTCCAGTTGTGTAGGATATGCTTGTTCCAATTGCGGCCCCAGTCATTCCCAGGCGGGGTATGAAAAAAAGGTCAAGAAATAAATTTAAAAGAAATGAAGAAACAACTGTGGCGGTAATTATGGCTGGTCTCTCATATTTTCCCACCACGATGGCATTCAAAACCTTCGGGATTGAAAAGAACACTATTCCTGGCAGGAGCAATCTGAAGATACCCACAACTGGAAGGAACTTTTCCCCGTAGAGGAACAGGACAACAGGCTTTATAAAAATGCATCCTATTATTCCCGAAAAAACTACTGATATAAATGTAATGAGAAAATCCCTTTTTTCTGGCATCTTCCTATTGGTGACGACCCGCGCATAGATCACATTATTAAAACTCACCGGCACCAGCCATATAACTTCGCACATATTGACTGCTGTTGAATAGATGCCAAGGCTGTAGGAACCCTTCAGGCCATTCAAAAGTAAAAAATCAAACCTGTAAAGCAGAAAGGCAAAGAGGTCTGAAAGAAAAACCCAGATGCCTATATGTTTAACCTCTTTAAGTACTCTCCTGATGTTAAACCCATCAGGTCTAAAAATAAACAGAGAAAAAACAAGGATAATATATGCATAAATTGAATAGCCAAGTATTCCACCTTCAGGGCTCCCCAAAAAGAGAAAAACAGACAGACCTATAACAACGAGTTTTATCAGGGAATTGAAAAGGTTGAAGAGGTTGAATCCCCTCACATCACCCCTGCCCAAAAATCCATCGGGAAGCGCCCTTAACCACAGTTCTGAAAAGAACAGGAAACCAATCATTGGAATTGTGGATATGTTCAGTGGAAAACCAACAAGAACTCTTTCAATCACTGGTTTTGAAACAAAAATAATTAATGTGAAAACAGTTGAGATAATAAGGAAAATAAAAAACAAAGTTCCTGAGACAATTCCTGCCCTGATATTTCTTTTACCTGTTAGCATGGAAAAAACCACATCGTATCCCCAGAAAAATAACATTCCTGCGGTCTGAACAAAAACTATCACCCCGGTGTATATACCCTTTCCTTCTGGCCCCATCATCCTGTTTAATACAACACTTAATATTACTCCAAGAATCAACACAATCACCCTGGTTGTTACAGTATAAAACCCCTCTTTAATCATCAGAATGGATTGCCAATATTAAGATAAATCTTATTGTTGCCTTCAATGGTGAGTGGTCTTGCATATTCAAGCCTTATTGGACCTATGGGTGTTACAAATCCTATACCGAAGCCCGCACCGGTGAAAAGGCCTGATACCTTTATCTCGTCGGGAGACATCCACAGATTACCAGCATCAACAAAAAGATACCCATAAATCTTTTTGAAAACCCTGAATCTTAACTCTGCATTCACCTGAACCAACTGGAGTCCACTCTTTTTACCCCTGTAATCAGGAAAACCTATTGATGCATCATCATACCCCCTCACTGTCCTCCATCCACCCATCTCATACCTTGCATCAATACTTACAGAGTCGTATGGCATTTCAGGATAAGTAAAACCCCACATGGTATGGAGTGCAAGCACAGAACTTCCAGGAAAGGGGAAAAATAGAGCCATCTGGATCGTTATTCTGTCAAAGTGATTGTATCCTCCCAGAATACCTCCAGCATATTCATACCCAAGCAGTAAATAGTAACCTTTCATTGGATTGAGGACATTGTCCCTGCCATCCGAATAAAGGTTGATTGCAACAGAGTTCGTATTCTTTGAGCCTATAAGGGTATCATTAACAACCACAGATGAGGTCGTTTCAATGTAGGCATTCCTGAAGTTTAATGTGAAGGAAGCAGATGTATTCTCCAGTAGATACTTCCTTGTTTCAAGATTTATTGTTACAAGTTTCTCAAGAAAACCTGGTTCATCTACATATCTGTAGGATGGGGTTATAAGAAACTTTACATCTGTTCCAAGGAGATATGGTTCTTCGTAATAAAGAAATAGAGAAAACCTTGTCCCTCCAAGGAAGTCCAGGGAAATATTTGAATTTATTTTGATTCGCTGCATGTTACCCATCAGGTTGTTGTGTCCCCAGGAGAGGTCAAGGAGCAATCTTTCAGGGGATTCATAACCAATGCCAAACCCTATCCATCTGGGGGCAAGTTCCCTTACAGTAAAAATGACATCAAGGGAGTCATCCCTTATTTTTTTCAGGTTAAAATTTACATACTCAAATAGTCCAGTGCTGTATATCTTTGACTGGGAACGGTAAGCAAGTGTGGGCGAGTAAATCCCTCCTTCTTTTACAACAATCTCCCTCCTTACTATCTTCCACCTTACCTTTTTTAATCCCTTTATCTTTATTTTCCTGACATAATACCTTTTTCCTTCTTTTATATTGAACATAAGTTCAACACCATTGCCAATCCTCTTTTTATCCACTGTAATAACCGCATCAATATAACCCATATCAGCATATTTAAGGGACAATAGATACTCAGACCGGGCTATCTTTGCAGCATCAAATGGTTCACCTATTTTTATATTGAGAATCTTCTGCACCTCCTTTTTATTAAACACCTTATTCCCCGAAATATCAATCTTTGTGATGATGCTCCTGTTTCCTTCAAAGATGACTATCAGGAAATTCACCTTTCTCTTCTCTGGATTATAATTCCCCTTCCTCTGGATAATCCTTGCAGACCAGAAGCCTTTATCTTTGTAATACTGGACAATCCTCTTCATGTTGTATCTCATTGCATCCTCATTATAAACATCCCCTTTCTTGATGGTCATAACATCAAGCAATTTCCCTGATGATATATGATGGTTGCCCTTAAATTCAATCTTACCAATTGTTATTTCCTTCTTCGTGGGTTTAACCCCCCTTACACATCCAGAAAACATGAAGAGGATTGGAATTATTAGAAAAAAGAGCCTTCTATTCTTCAGGAAGGAGAGAATAATGATTGTAAACAGCGCAATCCCTGCAATCACTGCACCTGCAATTCCCATGATGGTGAGTGTTGAGACAATCACGCCAGCAGTAAAAACGCCTATGGCGATGAAGAGGAAGGCCTTGAAGATGGGAATGTTGAAGATGAATGCAAGAAGTGAACCAGTCCAGGCACCTGTCACAGGAAGGGGTATTGCAACAAACATTGTGAGACCAAGTGCCTCATACTTTTTAACAAGTTCTCCCCTTTTTTCCGTCTTTTCAAGGTATCTCTTAACAAATTTCAATTTTGAGAGTGGCTTGAGAATATAAAGGATCGGGATAACTGGCAAAAGGTTACCCATGTAAGAAAAGATGAACGCCTTCCATAGAGGAAGGTGGAACATGTGGACACCTACGGGAATACCACCCCTCAGCTCAAAGATGGGAAGCATGGAGAGGAAGAAAACACCCCACTCAGGTGGAAGTCTTCCTGCAAAATGTATTAGAGAATCCTTCAATCCAGAAATTATCAGGAGCAAAGTATCCCCAGAATCAATGAGTTTAATTTTGTCTCAGGGGAGTCTGCCCTTGAAAGCATAACAACGGGTCTGGATGTCCCAACAACTGCACCTGCAGCCTTTCCATTTGCCAGATAAAGGAGTGCCTTTGCAACGCTATTTCCAGTGGTTATATCAGGAACAAGGATAATGTCCACATCGCCAGCAACAGGAGAACTTACACCCTTTATCTCTGCTGCCTCTTTAGAAATCAAAATATCCATTGCAAGTGGGCCATCAACAATGGCTCCATTTATCTGTCCCCTTGATGCCATCTTTGATATGATTGAAGCATCAACAGTCTCTATCATATCCTGATTCACCACCTCAACCGCTGCAAGGATGCCTACCTTCGGGTTCTCTACACCAATGGAGTGTGCAAATTCAACTGCATTTTTAAGGATAGAAATTTTCGTCTTCAGGTCTGGTTTTATGCACATACCACCATCCGTAATGATTAAAAGTTTGTGGTACTCTGGAATGTCAAGGAGTGCAACATGGCTCAAAACCCCCTTCCCCCTCAAGCCCCACTCCTTATTAAGAACACCCTTCAGAAACATGGAAGTTGGGACAGAACCCTTCATCAAAATATCAGCCTCTCCAGAGGAGACAAGTTTCACAGCCTTCTCAACCGCATCTGTATCACTATCTGCTGGAACAACCTGTACTCCATCAGGAAGGTTATCTGGAAGTTTATCTTCTTCACCAACAAGTATAGGTTCAACAAGCCCCATCTCCATTCCCTGTATTGCCGCGTGTATCTCTGAAAGTTTT
>JAGGTX010000148.1 GCA_021163525.1 Caldifarciminota bacterium | reverse complement strand
CTTTTCTGCAACCTCCCTTGATGTTTTGAGACCCTTTGCCAGGTCGGATGTGATGTTCTCACCACCAAGTGGAACGATGAAGTTTCTGTTCAGGGTTCCATTCAGGAACAGGGCAATATCTGTTGTTCCACCGCCAATGTCCATGAGAATAACACCAAGGTCCTTTTCATCCGGTTCAAGAACACTGTATGATGATGCAAGTGATTGCAAAACAACATCACTCACTCCATATCCTGCCCTCTCAACACATCTCACAATATTGTTCACCGCATTCACATCACCAACAATGAGATTTGCCCTCAATTCAAGCCTCTTACCAAACATACCAACTGGATTCTTTATTCCTGGTTGATGGTCAACAATGAACTCTTTTGGTATTTCATGGAGAAGTCTACCGGTTGTCAGTGTTATTTCCTTTGCGTTTTCCATTGCCCTTTCCACATCCTCCTTTGAAATCTCGCCGCTCTCACTTGATACTGCAATAACACCGTTTGCCTCAATGGTTCTGATGTGTTCACCCGATATTCCTGTAACAACATTCCTCACCTGAACACCTGCAATCCTTTCTGCCTCCTCCATTGCCTTCTGTATGGACATCACGGTTTCATCCATATTCACCACTGTTCCATTTTTAAGACCCCTTGAAGGAGAGGTTCCAACACCAATGATATTCACCTCTCCATTACTGCTTATTCTTGATATAACAGCAGCGATCTTGGTTGTCCCAACATCCAGTCCCACAACAATTTCCCTATCCCTTGCCACCATTCACCTCCTCTCTGTATATGATTAAATCACCAAACCTGAGGTCAAATTCACCGGATGGAAGACCTGATCTTATAAGCAGTTCTGCCTTTCGCACCTTGTCTCTATAATTTGCCCTACCCCATAAAATCCTGTATCCCTTGCTTCTTGTAACTGGACCGTCCTCGGTTATGTAAACCTTATCCACATCCTTCAAAATCCTTATGAGGGAGACTGCGAGGTTTATATAATTTTTGTTTCCCCTGATTTCAGGAAGGGTATCAATACCTTCCCACTGGAAAACAACCCCGTTCCTATCCACCCCATACTTTTCTCCCCTCTCAATATAAACAGCAACAGGGGTTCTCAGACATGTGTGAATTACCACCATACCCCATGGTAATCTGAACAGTTTTACATTCTCTATTCTCCTATCCTTCAGGATGCTTTCCCTCAATCTTTCTGTGTTCAAACTGTATAAGTGTCTTCCTTTCAAGTTTTCTTTATTCACAATTTCCCTTCCATTGCCTGTATAAACAACCTCCACCACTGGCATAAAGAAATAGTAGGCCAGTATGGCTGCAAGTATAATGGGGGTTAATATAAACCATCCCTTCTTAATCCTCTTCTTTGACAACAACAACCTCCTCTTCTAATTTGATGCCTGTTTTCTCATAAACCTTCTCTTTCGCAAGATTTATAAGGTCTATGACATCCTCTGTTCTTGCATTCCCCGTGTTTTCAATGAAATTTGCATGCTTTCTGGAAAACATTGCACCACCAATCCTTGTGCCAGGAAGTCCTGCTTCAAGAAGGAGTTTCCATGCCTTCTTCCCTTCAGGATTTTTGAAAACCGAACCAAAGGTCTTCCTGTCCAGTGGTTGTGTTTTCTTCCTCCTATTTCTGAAATCCTCCATTTCCTCAAGTATCTTATTCCTCTCCCTCTCTTCAAACTCTACAACGGCCTCAACAACCACCATGTCCATAACCGAAGAAAATCTGTAGTTATACCTGTATTCAATATTTTTTAATTCCCCTTCAACCACACATAGCACACCTTTGATATGAGGACCTATTTCATATCCGTATGCACCTGCGTTCATTCTTACAGCCCCACCCACAGAGCCAGGGATACCTGTAAGTCCTTCCAGACCTCCAAGACCATTTTCCGCGGCTTTCCTGAGCAGGGCTTCCAGTTTCACTCCTGCCTCAACCTTCACGAGGTTCTTCTCTATTATCATATTGTTCAGGTTATCGGTTTTTATAACAACCCCCCTGAAGCCAGAATCAGGGAAAAGGACATTGCTTCCCAGTCCCATAACAAACCATCTAACACCGCTATTCTCAAGGGAGCATATCAGTTTGAGGAGTTCATCTGCATCTTCAGGGAAAACAAGGAAATCTGCCTTACCACCTGTTCCGATGCTCGTCCAGTTGCTCAAAGGCTCGTCCACAAGCACCTTTCCCTTGAACTCAGATGGTATCAAGGAAAACCTCCCCAATTTTGTATATGTTTCCTGCGCCAATGGTTATCACCATATCACCATCCTTCACAATCCGTTTAAGGAAATCAGGTATCTCCTCCATGTTCTCAATATAGTGAACCTCTCTATGCCCATAATTCTTGATTGCATCTGCTATTATCTTACCTGTAACACCGGGTATTGGTTCTTCTCTTGATGGGTATATATCAGTAACAATAACAACATCTGCATTCCCGAATGAACTGCCAAATCTATCCTTCAGGAGAATTGTCCTTGAATAAAGGTGAGGCTGGAAAATGGCAATTATTCTGCCTTTCCACCCATCCCTTGCTGTTTTTAATACAGTGAGAATCTCTTCAGGATGATGGGCATAATCATCATAAACAGCTATTCCCCTTCTTTTACCCTTCAGTTCAAACCTCCTTATCACACCTGTGAATCCCTCTATTGCATCCTTTATCTTTTCAAATGAAAGGCCTGCCTCAATTCCAACCCCTATTGAAACCACTGCATTATAAACATTGTGAAGTCCTGGTATCTTTAGTGACACCCTTCCGAACCTTTTTCCATTGCCCTGGAATACAAAGGAATAGTTAAAACCCTCCTTCTCAATATCCACTGCCTTTATATCTGCATCCATAGAAAGTCCATAGGTTACAATCCTTCTATCAATTTTACCTTTTATATCCATGGAATTGGGGTCGTCATAGCAAAGATAGACACTTCCATAAAAGGGAACCCTTCCAGCAAACTCTGAAAATGCCTTCTTTATGTCTTCTATATCAACATACATATCAAGATGTTCTTCATCAATGTTTGTTATCACTGCAATGGTGGGAAAGAGCTTCAGGAAAGACCTGTCGCTCTCATCAGCCTCTGCAACAAGATAATCACCCTTACCAAGCCTCGCATTTATACCAGTAATCTTCAATCTCCCACCTACAATGATGGTTGGGTCAAGTCCACCGTGATTCAATATATGCCCGATGAGGGATGTGGTTGTCGTTTTTCCGTGTGTTCCTGCAACTGCAATGGAGTATTTCATCCTCATGAGTTCTGCAAGCATCTCTGCCCTGGGAATTGCAGGGATTCCCCTTCTCCTTGCCTCAACTATTTCAGGGTTATCCATTTTTATGGCCGAGGAATAAACCACAACATCAGCATTCCCCACATGTTTTTCATCATGCCCGATCCACACCTTAATCCCCAGTTCTTTCAGTCTCTTCGTATTTCCACTCTCCCTCAAATCACTCCCTGAAACCTGATAACCCATTGTGTAGAGAAGTTCAGCAATACCGCTCATCCCTATACCACCTATGCCAATAAAGTGAATCTTCTTAATCTCTCCAAACATATTTTATCATCTCCTCTGCTATTCTGGTTGAAGGTGATTTTTTCATTATCTTTTCTTTTTTACCATAGAGTTTTTCTACCAGGTCTTTTATAAGTTCAGGTGTAGCCTCTTCTTCCCTTACGACCTTTATATTCCTCCTCATTTTCTCTGCCTCTTTTGCATTGTGATACTGGTGGTCAAGGTATGCATAGGGATAGGGTATGATGATTGCAGGAAGTCCTGTGAAAAGAAGTTCGCCTATGGTCATGCCTCCACCCCTTGAAATCACAACATCTGCCACAGCGTAAGCATATTCCATTTTATCAAGGAACTTAAAGCACCTTACCCTCTCAAGTCCAGTGCATTTTTCCATACCAAGTATTATAAACTGCCATTCCTTATCCATGATTGTATGGAGGTGTCTTGAAAGCCTGTTCAGGAAATCTGCACCCCTGCTTCCACCAAAAATAAGGAGTGTCTTCTTTTCTTTATTCAGTTTGAAAAACTTGATGGCCTCCTTTGAATCACCATCACCTATATCACTCCTCACAGGAATTCCTGCAACCAGAATCCTGTTATGGTGTGGCAGATACTCTCTGGTTCTTTCAAATCCCACATATATTCTGAAGGCAAAATAGGAGAACAGTCTCACAGCAAGTCCAGGAATGGTGTTTATCTCCACAAGAAATACAGGGATACCAAAAATTATGGATATAAGGAGAACAGGTATGGATACAAACCCACCCGTTGAGAGGACTGCATCAGGTTTGAACCTGTTTATAATAATCACTGACTTAAAAACTGACCTGAGCATATCAGGAAAAAATAAAATCCTGTGTTTAAGGCTCTTTCTTACCCAACCAGAAACAGGAAGGAGTGCGTATGGAAATCCTATCTCCATCTCAGCCTCAAGCCCTCTAACAGAGCCCACATAAAACAATTTTACGCCCCTTTTCTTCAGTTCTCTCCCTATGTTAAATGCGGGCAGTATGTGTCCCCCTGTGCCTCCACCAGTTATCAGTACTCTCATTTATTATGCTCCCTACAATACCAGCCCCAAGGAAGTAGGCTATCAGGGCACTACCCCCCTGGCTCATGAATGGTAAAGGTTCACCAGAAGCGGGAAAAAGTCCTACACATGTTAGTATATGGATGAGTGCCTCCATTTCTATTAAAAGAAGTATTCCTGTTCCGAGAATCTTATACTCGGCTCTTTCTGCATATTCAACAATCTTTGTTCCCCTGAGGAAATAGAAGAGGAAGAGTAGAAGAACCACTGTGGTGCCAAAAAGACCCATCTCCTCCCCAATGGTGACAAAGATGTAGTCCGAGTAAGGCAGGGGAACAACTGAGAATTTACCCAGTCCTTCACCCACACCAACACCTGTTATTCCACCGTGAACCATTGTGAGGACCGTGCTCTTTACCTCCTTCGTTGACTCAACAAAGATTTCAAGCCTTCTCTTTGACTTGGTATAAAACTTTCCTGATGCAAAAATCACTATTCCTGCTATGAGGAAGACAAGAGCGAGTCTCTTTATCTGGACACCCCTTATAAAGAGAATCCCAAGTCCAAGTGTGAGTGTGATGAATGCACCGGAAATATCAGGTTGTATCAGGATAAGCAGGGAAACAACAATGGTTCCAATCAAACCCTGGAGAAAACGCCTCTCCCTTGCCAGATAAAATATGAGAGAGAGCTGGGCAAACATTGAAGGCTGGATGGTGATAAATCCAAGATTAATCCACCTTTTTGCCTGATTTATTTCAGCACCCTTAAACACGGTAAAAACCAGTGTAACTATGGATAAACCGAGGAAAACATATGCTCCCTTTATCCACAGCACAGGCCTTATCTTAATAATCAACAGGTAAAGAAGCACTGAAAGGATAAAAACACCAAGTTGTTTCAAAAATGCTGGTGGAATGATTGTTCTGCCCATGGAGAGAGGGCTCAAACTTGAATAAACCATCACAAGCCCTATAAGTCCAAGGATTATTGGGGCAAGAAAAACAAGGTAGGGCTTTCTCTTACCCATTGAAGTACTCCTTTACCAGCCTCTTGAAGGCCTCACCCCTCTCTGCAAAATTTTTGAACATGTCAAGGCTTGAACCACCTGGAGAGAAGAGAATGCTCTCTGGTCCTATCTCCCTTGCCTTCTTCACTCCCTCCTCAAGTGTTTCTGCAACATAAAAATCGTTATATCCATGTTTTTCAAGGATTTCCGCCAGCCTGTTCCTTGATTCACCAAAGAGAATCACAAAGCCTGCATTCTCCATTGCTGCCTTTGCCAGTTCTTCAGGGTCAAGGTTTTTCAATCTTCCTCCCATGAAAACAAGTGCACCCTTCATGCTTGACATGCTGCTTCTGAATGCAACAGGGTTTGTGCACATGGAATTATTCACAATGAGCGGACTGGTTTTAACAATCTCCATCCTGTGGGGTATCCCCTTGAACCGTGAAAGGCCCTTCTTCACAAATTCAGGATGCACACCAATAGATATTGTCCCGAGTGCAGCAGCCATACCATCTTCAATAAAGAAGTCTCCAATCAGTTTTATATCATCCATTTTGAAAACACATTCCCCTGATTTCAGTCTTGCACATTCCCCATTCATATAAATGTCTGCATCTTTACTCCTTGAAAAGAAACGCTTCTGTGATGGTATATCCCAGCTGGAAAGCACAGGGTCATCAAGGTTCAGTATGGCAATATCCTCGCCTGTATGGTTCATAAACAGTCTCTTCTTTGCTTCTGCATACTCCTGGAAATTGTTGTATCTGTCCATATGGTCAGGGCTTATATTCATCACAATTCCCACATCTGGTCTGAACATGGATATTCTTTCCAGCTGGAATGAACTCACCTCAACAACCGTGATGGTCCTTGTATCTGTCTTCAGGGCAACCTCACTCAGAGGAACACCTGGATATATATTTCCTGCAAGAAAACTTTTTATACCTGAATTCTTTAATATTTCGTGTATCATACCACAGGTTGTTGTCTTTCCATTTGTTCCGGTGACTGCTATCACCCTTCCCCTCATATACCTGTATGCAAATTCAAGTTCATCAATCACCTCTTTCCCCATCTTCCTCGCCTCTTCAAGTAGTGGGAAATCAGGCACACCTGGTGAAACAACAACGATTTCACCATCAAGTATCCTTTCAGTATGCCCTCCTGTCTCACCCGGGTATGGAATGCTTATATTTGACTTTTCACTGACAAAGACATCGTAACCCAGTGCCTCGGCAAGTTTTGCCGCACTCCTTCCACTTCTTCCAAATCCAATGATTGATATCTTCATCTTATCTTCAATGTGCTTATGCCCAGAAGGGCAAACATTATTCCCATAATCCAGAATCTCACAACCACCTTTGTTTCAGGCCAGCCTAACTTCTGGAAATGATGGTGTATGGGTGCCATTAAAAAAACCCTCTTCCTTCTCATCTTAAATGAGCCAACCTGTATAATCACAGAGAGGGTTTCTATCACAAACATCCCTGAAACAATAAAGAATACCAGTTCCTGTTTGATAAGGACACTCGCAAGCCCCAGGATTCCTCCAATCATCAGTGAACCTGTATCCCCCATGAAAATCTCTGCTGGATGGGTGTTGAACCAGAGAAACCCTATTGCACTCCCCAGGAATGCAGATAGGAAAACAGCAATCTCTCCTGCACCGTCTATATAGAGAATATTCAGGTAGTTCGCTATCTTTGAATGACCTGCAAAGTAGGAAATTACGATAAATGCACCTGCAATGATTCCTGAAAGCCCTATTGCAAGACCATCCAGGCCATCTGTGAGATTGACCGCATTTGTTGTCCCGATAACCACGAGCATTATGAAGGGAAGATAAAGGTATCCAAGGTTGAGGAATGTATTTTTCAGAAAGAGGAGGGAGGTCATTGTGGAGAAGCCTTCTCTCACAGGATGAATGACAAGAAGGATTCCAATAATAAGGCATGGAACAATTTGACCTGTAAGTTTCGTTATTGGTCTTATTCCATCACCCCTTCTCATTTTGATTAAATCATCTATCATTCCCAGGAGACCCATATAAACTGCCATGAAGAGAAGGTATTTTATAAATCTGTTTGAAGGTATGGCCCAGAGGAGGGTGCTTATCACAAGGGACACAAGCATTATCACTCCACCCATGGATGGTGTTCCTTCCTTCTCTCCATGGGTATCATTCAGGTATTTTGATATCCTTTCACCAAAATTCTTCCTCCTCATGTATGCTATAAACCACTTGCCAAAGAGGAATGTTATCAGTAATGAGGTGAGTGCTGCATATGCTGACCTGAATGTGATATACCTTAAAAGGTTAAACAGAACAAAATGTTCCTTCAGGTTGTAAAGGTAGTAGAGCACAATCTCTCCTTTAATTTTTTTACCAGAAGGTCAAGGTTGTTCTTCCTTGAACCCTTCACAAGCACCCATGAACCCGGTTTTATCCACTGGAGTAAAACCCTCACTGCCTCGTCAATCTCTTCGGCATAAAATCCACCACCATAACCAGCCAGGTAATAGAGGGCATCCATTCCTATGGCCAGAAGATGGTCAACCTTACCTTTAAGATACTTCCCTGTTTCCAGATGGAGTTGTGCTGAAAGTTTTCCAAGTTCAAGCATCTCCCCCAGAACCGCAACCCTCAACCCCTCTTTCAATGAAAGATAATCTATGGCATTCTTCATTGATGCTGGGCTTGCATTGTATGAATCATCAATGATTGTTACACCGCAGGCATCAACAAGTTCCATTCTGTGATGGACATCTATTGTCTCCTCAAGTGCCTCTTTTATTTTCAATGGGGGAACCCCTTCAATATAACCAACAACAACGGAGATTGAAGCATCTATAATAGCACCCCTTCCGGGGACATTGATACGAAACTCTGTTCCGTCTATCCTGAATACACTACCATCAACACCTTCTTCAAGGATTTCCACCACATGGTCATTATCAATAGACATACCCACCTTCACCACATGGGGGAATTCAATCCTGGTGAGATAGGCATTATCCCCATTCACAACCATTGTCTCATTAACATATTCACAAATTGAAGTTTTCTCTTTGAATACACCTTCAACATCCTCAAGAAATTCTGTATGAACCGGGGTCAACTCTGTAATAACACCAATATCAGGGTTTGAAATCTCTGAAAGCCTTCTTATCTCACCCTTTTTATTGCTTCCCAATTCCACAACAAGATGGTCCTCATCCTCCATTGAGAGTATAGTAAGAGGCAGACCTATCAGGTTGTTGTAATTCTTTTCTGTTTTCAGGGTTTTAAAGGATTTCTTCATTATATTGTATGTGAACTCCTTTGTTGTTGTCTTCCCAACTGTGCCTGTTATTCCAATCACCCTTGGGTCTTTTTTCTTCCTGTAATATTGAGCAAGGTCACCCAGGGATTTCAATGTATCCTCCACAAGAACTTCATTTTCACCTGTAATTTTCCTTTCAACAACACAGAAAATCGCACCCTTGGCAATGGCCTCCTTCACAAAATCATGACCATCGTGGTGCTCACCCTTGAGTGCAAAGAACACCTCTCCGGGAAGCATTGTTCTTGTATCAGTGGATATACCCTTCACCTCAACATCAAAATCAATTCCGAAGGGCTTCCCTCTTATTGATTCAACTATTTCACTCACATTCAAATCCATGATTTTTTAAGACCTCCTTTGCCCGGGAAAGGTCGCTGAAATAAATTCTTTTCCCTTCAATCTCCTGATACTCCTCATGCCCTTTCCCAAGTATAAGCACAGTGTCTCCTTTATCTGCAATGTTTATAGCGTGTTCAATTGCCTCTCCTCTATCCAGAATAACATTGTAATCACCACTCTCTATCCCGAGTGTAATATCTTTTATTATATCTTCAGGTGGTTCATTTCTTGGATTGTCCGATGTTATGATCACTATATCTGCAAGTTTTGATGCAACCTTTCCCATTATGGGCCGCTTACCTTTATCCCTGTCGCCACCAGCACCAAAAACCACAATAATCCTTCCCTCTGTTATCTCCCTTGTTGAGGATATAGCCTTTGCCATTGCATCAGGTGTGTGGGCATAATCCACATAAACCCTGAAGGGTTGACCACAATTTACTGGATGCATCCTTCCTTTAACACCTTTGAAATTCAGAATACCTTCAATTATCCTCTCCTCTTCAATTCCCATTAAAAGTGATGTTGTCACGGCACCAAGGATGTTGAGTGTATTATGGCTTCCTATCATGGGAGACCTCACAACAAAGTTATGACCAAGCCCATCTATCCTTATCTCAAGTCCATCCTCTGATGAGGAAAGAATCTCACCCCTTATATTCCCTCCGGTTATCCCATATGTAACAACCTTTGCTTCTGTTTTCTCAATCATGTATTCACCAGCAGGGTCATCATGATTTATCACTGCAAATGCATCTTTTTTTAATCTTTTGAAGAACATCGCCTTTGCTTCCCTGTAATCCTCAAAACTCCTGTGATAATCAAGGTGGTCCCTTGAAAGTGTTGTAAAAATTCCAGCATCAAAATCAATCATATCAACCCTTCTCTGGACACAGGCATGGGATGAGACCTCAATGATTGCATTGGCGGTTCCAATCTCTATTGCCTTCCTCATAAGGGAGTTTATTGTTATCGGGTCCGGTGTTGTATTGTATGCTGGAAGTTCCTTCCCATTGATAAAATATCCAGTTGTTGTGATGGAAAGGCTTCTTCCAATGATAGCCTTCAAAAGATGTGCTGTTGTGGTTTTACCATTGGTTCCGGTTATGCCAATCACCTTCATAACTTCAGATGGCCTCTCATAGAATTCGTGGGCAATCTTTGCAAGTGCAATCCTTGTATCTGGAACCACAATTTCAGGTCCAATCCCTGTTTCTTCCTGAACAACAAATAGAATGGCACCGTGCTCTTTAGCATCCCTGACAAACTTATGCCCATCTGCTTTTTCACCCTTTATGGCAATAAACAAAGCACCCTCAACAACCTTCCTTGAATCTGAGGCAACTGACCTGACCTCCAGAGGTATATCACCATTTATCTTCAATATCTCAAGTGGTTCCATCAGCCTTCTAACCTCCAAATGCCACCTCCTTGAGGAACCTTATCCTGTACTGTGGAAGATTTATCATCCTCCTGACAATCTCCCTGAATGCAGGGCATGCAACATAACTTGCCTCGTGATAACCCCTTGGCCTGAACACAAACACACCCACAACAATTGGAGCCTTTCCAGGACCAACAACACCGATGAATGAACAGACATAAGTATCGGATTTATAGCCTTCTTTTGTGGATTGCTGTCCTGTCCCTGTCTTTCCTATGATGTCAAGCCCCTTCACCCTTGCCAGTTTTCCTGTGCCATACTGGAGAACATCCCTCAGGTATGATACAAGTTTTTCATTGACATTTATGTCAAGAACCTGCCTGAGGGTTCTGGGGCATGCCCTCTTTATTGACTTCCCATCCTGAATAATCTCCTTAACAAGTAAGGGTTTCATCAGTTTACCATTATTCCCCACTGCACCATATGCATAAAGCATCTGAATGGGGGTTACCCTGAACCCCTGACCAAAACTTGCAAGTGCAAGGTCAAAATCATACCTGTATTTCCTCTTCATTGGGGTTCCAGGCTTTTCACCTGGAAGCAAAACCCCTGTCCTTGTAAACAGGCCAAATCTCAAAGCAGTTCTGTAAATCCTTGTTGCCCCAAGGGAAAGCCCCATCTTTGCAAATCCCACATTACTTGAATGGGCAAGACACTTCCTGAAATCATAGGGTGGGTGTTTTCTCTCATCCTTTATTACCTTTTTCCCGAACCTTAGTTCCTCATTTTCATCGGCAAAAACAGTATCAAGAAATTTTCTGCTCTCAATGTATGCAGCACCCGTTATCAACTTGAAGATTGAACCCGGTTCAAATTCTGTTTGCACAAGGTCATTGGGCACCCAACCATCCGTCTCGCCAAGTTCTGGTATATCTGACATTCCAAGAATTTCCCCTGTAACCCCATCAGCCACAACGCATAGAATCCTATCTGCATTTGTTTTTTCAAATGTTTCCCTGCCAACCCTGTCAAGTATATTCAAAAGGTCTATATCCAGTGTGAGTTTTATATCCTTCCCATTTATGGGTTCCCTGTTTGAACCTGAAGGATACTTGATGTACCTATACTCCTTATTCCTCAAATTAAGAATAATTGTTGTTGTTCCATCCTTACCCTTCAATATCCCATCCATGCTCGCCTCAATCCCTGCAACACCTTCCCTCTCAGCATTCAATCTGCCAATAATCGTCGCACCAATTGAACCAAGTGGATAAAACCTGCCCCATCCCCTTATTCCAAATACCCCTTTTATTGATGCAACTGCCCTGAATTTATCTTTCTCAACATTCCTTGCAATTGTGACAATCCTTGATTTTGTTTCCTCAAGCCTTTCAAGGAATTTTGAACCCGGGATAATACCACTTTCTTCAAACTTCCTTGCAACTGCATGTGGGTTTTTCATCATTCTCCTATCAACATAGATAGTGTAAGCCTCCACATCAGTTGCAAGCACCCTTCCATTCCTGTCGTATATTGTGCCCCTCTTTGCAGGGGCTGAAATATTCCACATATTCCACAGTCTTCCTCTCCTGAAGCTACCAGCCTTCACCACCTGTATCTGGAACAGCCTTGCTCCAGCAATCAGGAACATGATAAGCACAAGCAGTTTTACAATTTTCAGTCGTCTATTGTTTATCAGTGTGCACCTCCAGAATTATAAAATCTGAGGAATCTGGTAGATGGAAACCCATTCTCCTTGCCAGCGATTCAATGTATGTTGGAGAGGTAATCCTGTAATACTCTGCCTGGAGTGCCTCAACCTCTGACTCAAGTTCAAGCACCCTGCTCTGCAGTTTTATTACCCTTGCTGATGTGCTGAAATAGACATTCTTTCTCAGAATATTCAATATGAATGGAGACACTATCAAAAAGAGTATAAACAGAAAACCTGCAATTCTCTTCATTTTTCAAATGCCCTCAGTTTTGCACTCCTTGACCTTGGATTTTTCTCAAATTCCTTTTTATCTGGCCTGAGCGGTTTCTTTGTGAGCATATTGAATCCCATATCCGAGGCTGTCTTTAAAACAACCCTCTCCTCCCCTGAGTGATAGGTGATAACAACAAGTCTGCCTCCACGCTTGAGGATTCTGTATGCACCTTTAACCCCATTTGATAGATTTTCAAGTTCCCTGTTGACCTTTATCCTCAGTGCCTGGAACACCTTTGCAATCTCCTTATGTGCCTTTTCCCTCCTGAATGTCCTTCTCAGGATACCTGTAAGTTCTTCAACATCCCTGATTTTGTTCTCCTTTATCCTCCGTGCAATTCCGTATGGATGTTTCAAGTCTCCATAGTTTTTCAAAACCTCAGCCAGTTCTTCAACATCTGTCCTGTTTATGAATTCAACTGCCTTTTCACCGGTTTCCCTGTTAAACCTCATATCCAGAACCCCACCCTTTCTGAAGGAAAACCCTCTGCTCTCTTCCATCTGGTATGTGGAAACACCTGCATCTATCAAAACACCATCAACATTCACCTTAACAACCCTGTCCACAAATGCATAATTTGACTTAACCAGTATAAACCTCCCTCCAGTTTTCAAGAGTTTTCTTTGAGCAACAACAAGTTGCTCAATGTCAAGGTCAAAACCTATAAGAAGGTCTGCACCTCCCCTGAGTATTGCCTGTGAATGACCTCCAGTTCCAGTTGTGCAATCAACAAAAACCCCTCCTTCTTCCACATGGAGGAAAGCCATGACAGGCTCCAAAAGAACGGGTATATGTTCCATCATATCCCCAGTATCTCAAATCCATCCTCAATGGACATATTCTCTTTTTCAAATTCCCTGTATATTTCAGGGTTCCATAATTCTACCTTGTCAAGCATACCTATGAATAGAACCTCTTTTTTTATTCCTGCGTATTCAAGGAGTTGTCTGGGAAGCATAATCCTTCCCTGTGAATCTATGGAGAGTTCCTCTGCCCTGCTTGTGAGAACCCTTATTCTGCTCCTCACATCCCTGTTTGAATATGGAAGTTGAAGAAGTTTCTCCACATACCTGTTCCACACTGTATAGGGAAAAAGCAGGAGATTTCTGTCCAGTCCACGGGTTATCACCATTGTAAGATTATCCTCAGGAACAAGAAGTTTCCTGTACTTCGCAGGGATAAACACCCTCCCTTTATGGTCCATTGAATGCAACGCTTCGCCTATATATCCCATAGTCCCCCACTTTGCTCCACTTTACACCACCGATTGTAAAGAAAAAAATTCCATTTGTCAAGGACTTTTTTTAACATTTTGATACCATCTTAGGATGGAGTTTGGCATTTGGGGATTTTATTTATCTCTTTAATTTCTAATGAGATAAATAATTTATACATCTATAAGTCTATCTTTAATGAAGGCAAAATTGATAAACTAATTCTCTATGCTTATATAACCCGCAACAGGTCTGTCTTATAGGAAGAATGACACCTCTTATAATTGAGTGATTATTTAAGTAGTCACTTCATAATTGTAACCTTAATGTATTGTTGAGTTTTTTTATCTGCCGCTCTCAGAAAATAAACACCACCTGCAAGCCCTTTTGTTTCCAATCTTATCCTATGTCTCCCAGCAGATAGACCACTTATGGAAAAGGTTTTTACTTCCTGTCCGAGTAGATTATAGAGACCTATCTCATACATATCCTGCTGTTTAAGACTCAACTCAATTTCAATGTAATCACCTGCTACTGGATTCTGTAAGAGCCGGATGGGAAGAGCAATCTGATCCCGTGAATCATCAATTCCAAGAAGCAGATTCTCATAAATCTGAAGTCCTGCTCCAAAATCTGCAACATAAACAAATGAATCTCCCACTGCAATATCCTGAGGGCGATAAGGAGT
>JAGGTX010000023.1 GCA_021163525.1 Caldifarciminota bacterium | reverse complement strand
TCCTTGATGCCCAGAGGCATGGGATTACTGTAACCCCTCCAGACATAAACAGGTCTGGATTTGAGTTTATACCAGAGGAAGGCAAAATCCTCTACGGGCTTGGGGCAATAAAAAATGTTGGGGAGAGTGCTGTTCTCTCCATTATTAAAGAGAGGGAAGAAAACGGAAAGTTCAGGGATTTTGATGACTTTCTTGAAAGGTGCATAGGACAGAAGGTGAACAAGAGGGTGGTGGAAAGCCTTATAAAGGCGGGTGCCTTTGAGAAGATGGACAGCAACAGGAGGAAACTTCTCTACATCCTGAACAACACAAAAACAAAACGAAGAAAGTCACCGCAGAAGGGTCTTTTCCAGAAAGAAGATGAGAAAATAGATGTTGAACCCCCATCAGAGGATGAACTCAGAAACTACGAGCAGGAGGCACTTGGTTTCTACTTCCTCAGCCACCCGATGAAATCCTACCAGTATCTTATAGGGAGTGTCCTTGTCTCATCATACAATCTGGAGGACTATCCTGATGATAAACTTGTTATATGCGGTGGCACAATCATCTCATCACATAAGAAGAAGAGTAAGAATGGCGGCCAATTTTACGAACTTGTGCTTGAGGACCTTGAAGGCTCATACCGGGTTACAATGTCTGAAACAAGGGGTGATGCATACAGGGATATACTGATAAATACAAACAGTATTGCAGTGAAAGGAAGGGTCTCCCGTTTTGGTAATAAAGTTGGTGTAAGGGCTGAGGAGGTTTATAAGATAGAGGATATTCCCGCTGTCCTGAAGAGGGCATTCCTTATTATTGATGTTGATGAGATGGATGACAAACAACTTGAAAAGGCGCACGAAATCATCACCTCCTTCAAGGGGAGCCTTCCACTATTTCTCCTCTTCAGAAGGAGAGAGGAGCAATTGAAATTAAAATCATTGACAAAGGTGAAATTTGATAAAGATTTAATATATACCTTTACCAGAGAGATTGGTGAAGGCAAACTAAGGTTTGTATTTTAAAAAGGAGGTTTTTATGATAACCCTTTTATTTGCCTTTTATGCTACTTCTGGTGCCGGAATAAAGCCTATCATAGGGATTGACAACCCCCTTCCCAATGTTCCCACCCATGGAGAATGGGGATTGAATCTGAGGATTGAGCCAGGGGGATGGATAAAATTCGGCATTATTGTGGGCCTGTTTGATTTTTTCTCGCTTGGTGCAGAGTATGGTGGAAACAATGTTGTTGGATATGGAGATGTTAACTGGGGCAATGACCTCTGGGTTGAGGTGAGGGGACTTCTCTACAATGATGGCGAAAACAGCCTGCTTGTGGGATACTCCAGTATTCCATACGGTGACCTCTTCCAGAACGGCAAGGGGGTCTTTGCGGTTCTGGGAAGGGACCAGTCCGTCAGGATTGGAAGACTGGGGATAAGTGGTGGCCTCAACTATGCAATCCATGAAAGCAGACTTGATGGATTTGCAGATGTTTACCTGAACTTTGGTCAGGTTCACTACTTCATACTTGAATATATCCTTAACAGTGGAACAGATCACATGAATGTTCTATCACTTGGTTACCTCAACCACTCACTCTCATTTGGAATACAGTTTGACCTAAAAGACATAACAGGAGGAAACATGGGCAGAGAGATTCAGGTTTTCTACAGGGAGTCGTTCTGATGGGTACAGCAATAATAGGACTTCAATGGGGTGACGAAGGAAAGGGAAAGGTCGTTGACTACCTTTCACCACATCATGATGTTATTGTTCGGTATCAGGGTGGTCCAAATGCAGGGCACACGGTGTTTTACGAGGGTGAAGAGGTGGTTCTCCACCACATACCCTCAGGTATATTCCATAAAAACACCATATGTGTTATTGGTAATGGGTGTGTGATTGACCTTGAAGCAATGGTTGAAGAGATTGAGAGGATTGAGTATCTGGGTGTTAACACCACTGGAAGGATTTTTGTGAGTGACAGGGCCCATCTCATCCTTCCATATCAGAAGGATGAAGAGGCAAAACTTGAAAAGACGATGAAGATTGGAACAACCCTCAAGGGCGTGGGTGTATCCTACACAGACAAGTATGCAAGACGGGGGTTGAGGATGGGTGACCTTGAGGACCCTAACAGGCTGAAAGAGGTCCTCAAGATGAGAACAAAGGATGCGAGAAAGGTGAAAAACCTATTGATGAAACTTTATGATGAAACAGCCCATCTCATGGTTGATACAGTCTCACTCCTCCATCACTTCTGGAAGAGTGGAAAGAAAATCCTGTTTGAAGGTGCACAGGGAACCATGCTTGATGTGGATTTTGGAACATACCCCTATGTGACTTCATCAAATCCAACCATTGGTGGACTTTTTGCAGGAACAGGGCTTCCACCCGCTGCTGTGGACAGGGTGATTGGTGTAATGAAGGTCTATACAACAAGGGTTGGAAACGGCCCCTTCCCAACGGAGATCAAGGGTAAACTTGCAAAACAGCTGAGGGAGAAGGGTGGAGAATTTGGTGCAACAACTGGAAGGGAGAGAAGAATTGGATGGCTTGACCTTTTTCAGGTGAAGTGGGCAGCCCGGATAAACGGGGTGAAGGAAATCATCCTCACAAAGATTGATGTTATTGCTGGTGTGGAATCAATAAAGGTGGGTGTGAACTACCTTCTTGATGGAGAACCCCTTGAATTCTACCCTGCAACAACAGATATGATGAAGAGGATTGAGGTGGAGTATGTTGAACTTCCTGGATGGCCGGAGATTGATGAAAACTTCACATGGTACAAGGCACCAAAGGAACTGAAGGACTTCAAACGCTTCATTGAACACTACCTGAGCATACCTGTAACCATGGTGTCAACAGGAAGAAGAAGAGAGGATGTTTTCCTTACTGACTAAAATCTTTGGTTCAAGAAATGATAGAATCTTAAGGAGCCTATGGCCAACTGTCCACAGGATAAATGAGTATTTTGAGGAATTCAAAAAGCTATCCGACAATGAAATTCCCGGAAAAACAGAGGAGTTCAAGCAGAGGCTGAAAGAGGGAGAAACCCTTGATGACCTTCTTCCAGAGGCCTTTGGACTTGTAAAGGAAGTAGAAAGAAGATTATTAGGTAAAAAATGGCTTGTCACAGGCCTTGAGAAGGAATGGGACATGGTTCCATATGATGTTCAGCTCCTTGGAGCCATTGTTCTGCATCAGGGGAAGATTGCAGAGATGGCAACAGGTGAGGGGAAAACCCTTGTCGCCACAATGCCTCTTTATCTGAATGCCCTTACCGGTAAGGGATGCCATCTCGTTACCGTGAATGATTATCTTGCCCGGCGTGACAAGGAATGGATGGGACCTGTTTACGAGACCCTTGGTCTCACTGTTGGTGTAATCCAGATGGGTATGACCCCTGAGGAGAGAAGGGAGCAGTACCTTGCAGACATAACCTATGGAACAAACAATGAATTTGGCTTTGACTACCTCAGGGATAATATGGCGGTTGTTCCAGAACACAGGGTTCAGAGGGGTCATCATTATGCAATCATTGACGAGGTTGACTCGGTCCTCATAGACGAGGCAAGGACACCTCTGATTATATCAGGTCCTGTTGAAGTCACAGTCCAGCACTATGATAAATTGAAACCTGTTGTTGAAAGGGTTGTTCATAAGCAGACCCTCCTCGTGAACAGGAAGATTGCAGAGGCAGAGAGGCTGATGAAGGAGGGAAAGTATCAGGAGGCAGGTGTCCTTCTCCTGCAGGCAAAGAGGGGTGCTCCAAAGAACAGAAGGCTCATGAAACTCATGCACGAGCCAGGTGTTCAGCAACTCATAGAGGATACAGAATCAAAATTCCTGAAGGAAAAGAAGATCCATGAGATAGACGAGGAACTCTACTATGCCATAGATGAGAAGGCGAATACAGTTGATATATCCGAGATGGGCAGGAATGCTATTGCACCCAATAACCCTGACTTCTTTGTGCTTCCTGACCTCTCCCAGGAATTATCCCGTATTGACAGGGACCCAAAACTCTCACCAAGGGAAAAACTGGTTGAGAGGGAGGCTGTTCAGAGGGAGTATGCAGAAAAATCTGAGAAGATACATGCGGTTCATCAACTTCTTAAGGCTTATTCCCTTTTTGAAAAGGATGTGGATTACATTGTTCAGGGTGGAAAGGTTATCATTGTTGATGAATTTACAGGAAGGCTTATGCCTGGAAGACGATACTCAGATGGCCTTCACCAGGCACTTGAGGCAAAGGAAGGGGTTGCTGTTGAAAGGGAAACCCAGACCCTCGCAACCATAACACTACAGAATTATTTCAGAATGTACGAGAAACTTGCGGGTATGACAGGAACCGCTGCAACAGAGGCATCAGAGTTCTGGGAGATATACAAACTTGATGTTGTGGTGATTCCAACCCATCAGCCAGTGAGACGTGTTGACTACGATGACCTTATCTACAGAACAAAGAGGGAGAAGTACAACGCTGTGATAAATGAGGTTGAAAGGCTCCACAAGATGGGAATACCTGTTCTTGTTGGAACAGTATCTGTTGAGGTCTCTGAAATTCTTTCAAGGATGTTGAAGCGAAGAGGGATACCCCACCAGGTATTGAATGCAAAGCATCATCAGAGAGAAGCGGAGATTGTTGCCCATGCAGGTGAGAGGGGAAAGGTTACCATTGCCACAAACATGGCTGGTAGGGGAACGGATATAAAATTGGGAGAGGGGGTTGTTAAGTGTCCCCTCTGCTGCCTTAAAAAGGATGAGGCACTCCAGAGGGCAAAGACACCGGAAGAAAGGGAGAAACTTGAAAAACTCTGGGCACAATGCAAGGCTCAGGACCCATCAGAGTGTATAGAAGACATGCCATGTGGTCTTCACATCATTGGAACAGAGAGACATGAGGCAAGGCGTATTGACAATCAGTTGAGAGGCCGTGCTGGAAGGCAGGGAGACCCCGGTGCATCAAGGTTCTATGTATCCCTTGAAGATGACCTGATGAGGCTCTTTTCACGTGAGAGGATTGCCGCTGCAATGGACAGGATGGGGATAAAGGAAGGAGAACCTGTTAAACACAGGTTGATAACAAGGGCAATAGAGAATGCCCAGAAAACAGTTGAACGATACAATTTTGATATAAGAAAGAGATTGCTTGAATACGACGATGTCATGAACAAACAGAGGGAGGTTATCTACTCCCTGAGGAATGACATCCTTGATGGGAAAGACCTGAAGGACAGGGTCTTCACAATGATTGAGGATGTCTTCTTCTACATCTTTGACTCATACACACAGGGAAGGTATCCTGAG
>JAGGTX010000181.1 GCA_021163525.1 Caldifarciminota bacterium | reverse complement strand
GCTCAACATAATGTACTCCCTTGTGTCATCATTTGCCGTTATCCTAAATGCAGGTCCAAGGGATGTGCTGACAAGGAATGTCTCCTTTTACCTTGCTCAGAACAGGAAAGGGCATGCGGGGTATGTTATTAAACTCTCCTATACCTTTTATATCATTTTCTCCATGATTTTTATCCTTGTTTTTGCAATTCTATCAAAGTGGACTACCTATCGCTTCTTTGATGGCCATTACCTTTATCTTATTATTTTTCTCATCGGGACCATACTCCTGGCTGGATTCAGAATCACCCTTTCCCTTTCTGAAGCCCACAGGGAGTTCCATTTTTTCGCCCTTATAAATATTCTTTTCTCTTTATTCCTGTTTCTGGGCATGATTATATATCTTATTATCCCCGAAGGCTTTGGACTCAACGGTCTTATGTGGACCATTGGTCTCTCCCCACTCCTTCCCGCACTCGTATGTGCCATCATAGGAAAGAACAGAGGATGGTTTCCTGCCTCTGAAAGATTTGAAATCAAAGGTATCTATATTTTATTTATTTCCCTCTCAATAATAAATTTCCTTGATATGTTTCTATTCAGGTCTGGAAGTATTGTGATAAAACTGTATGGCAAAGAGGCCGGGAACACAATCGCCGGATTGTTCAATTATGTCTTTGTTCCTGTGAGTGCGATAAGAACCCTGATGATTGCACTTTTTGCAAGCATCTTCCCCAATATCTCAAATGCCCTTGGAGCAGGTAATTTCAGGCAGGCAAAACACTACATAAAGAGAGGGATACAATTTGTTTCTGTTGTATCAGTATCCCTGACACTTTTCTTCTATCTCACGGGTCCCCTCCTGATGAAACTTCTCTATAAAAAAACCACGGGACCTGGTAGAATGGATTTCCTGCTGGTCTCTCTCTTTGTATCCTTCCTCCTGATGGGAAGGTTGGGAAACAGGGTGCTTGTTGCATTGGGAAAAGCAAAATACACACTTATTGCCCTGCTCACCGGGCTCACCATTATCTTTCTTATGCCTGGCCTTTTTAAAAACAATCTGCTCAGGGGTGTGGAAATCTCCCTGACAACAGGAACACTTATCTATTCATTGATTGAACTAATCTTTATCCTTATCTTTATCAGAAACCTTCCCTCCACGAGGAAGGAAGAACCCAACAATGAACAACAGATACCCGAGGATTGAAAGGTAAAGACCAAGATGTTCAGGCTTTGCAGAGTAGACCATTGATACCCTGTGTTCACCTGCTGGAACCACAACCCCCCTGAAGAGGAAATTCACCCTGTGAACCTTTACATTCTTTCCATCAACATATGCCTTCCACTCTGGATGGTAGTTCTCTGAAAAAACAAGAATGCCTGGAATATCCGTCTTTAAGTTTAATAAAATTCTATTGGGCGAGTATTCCTCAATATCAATCTGGTAATCGGGCCTCCTGTTTTCTGGTTCAAATTCTGGCTTATCAACGAGGAATACAGAATCCTTATATGAATAATCCGGGTTTTTAATTGCATTTAGTATTCTTTCATGTGAGTCAAGTATATGGTAGTTGCTAACAAGATACACCCTCTCACATGCATAGGGGTTGTTGTAAATAACATAGTTTTTGCCTTGATAAACCATCTCAAATCTTGAAAGGAAGTTCTGCCAGTAAACAAGTTGCTGTCTCACATTCTTCGGATATTTTGAGAAGTCCTCTGGAAGTGGCATATCTATAAGATACTTCACATTCAGAAGGTCAATAAGGTGTGGATTCCTTATCAGTGCCATGGGATGGAACAGAACCGTTTTCTCTGCTCCTATGTATTTCTGGTAGAGTTTTGGTGGGTTGCCACCATACCCACCAATGTTCTCAATCCCATTTATCATGAGGAGCCCGTCTTTATCATGCTGGTATCTCAATGGAAATACCCTGAACTTTCCCGTGTCATGTTTTATATAGTTCACAACCTCGTCCGGTGCATAGTAAACATCGGGCGTGGGAACAACCTTCACAAACCTTCTCTCAACTGGCCACATCTCAAGTAAAAAGAGGATACCCATAATGCTCACGCCTATCCATCCCTTCAATCTTCTCTGTAAAATCCCGATGATTATCCCTGCATAGAGAATACCAAAGAGGAGTGAGAGCCATAACCCCTTTATTAAATGGGAATAGTTCTGCCTCAATGCTGAGATTTTCTGCATGATTAACTGCTGCGAGTAAGTCCTTGCGAGTTTGGAGGAGATGAAGGATGAAAAACTGCTGATGAACCCCGACCTGCCTATTGAGAAGATTATTGCCATTAAGAGAAGAAACCCAGTAAACCCAATCAGGTAGTTTCTCAGCCGCTTATCCCATTTTATGTTTTCAAGAAAAATAAATCCAATCACCACCATAGAAAAAACACATTGATAGAAAATCATGTTCGGGGCACGGAACTTTTTTATGCCAGGAAGAAGATAGTAAAATATTCTGAAGAAGAATGTATGGCCACCCCATGCAAAGATCAGGGTGATACCGAACATCCAGAGGAAGAATTTTACCCATCTTCTCCTGTATTCAAGAATTGCTCCACCAAAGAAAAGCAGGAGAACAAGGATGCCAGCAAACTCTGTATGGAGTTTAAAGTAGTTCCTTCCCCAGTAGTTATCAAGGATTCCAGAAAAGTGAGGGGTTATAAGGTTAAGGGTTTCTTCAGGTGGCATTGACCAGGATGTTGCAAACTCATATCCCCGTGTTGCACCCCTTGATGCATAGGGCATGTTCCTCAGAACGGGAAAAATGTAAAAGGAGTACATGAGGAAACCTATCAGGAGGGTGAGCCCAAGACCAATTCCAATCCTTCTCAGTTCCTCCTTTTTATAATCCTTTCTGTTTATAACAAAGATGTATATAACAAACGCAAGTGCAGTTGGAATCATGTAATAGGTCATCTGGAAGTGTCCCATCAGCAGGGCAAGCCCACCTGTTCCACCTGCAAGTATAAAATACCTTATTGATTTTCTGTTCATTCCTGCGAGAATTAGATACATAATCAAGGGGAACAACTCTGCGCTGACCATTCTTGAATGGTGGCCTGCATAAACAGTGGAAAGGAAGAAACCCGACCATCCATAAACAAGTCCCCCAAGAATTCTATAAATGGGTCTTATACCAATCTCCTTTAGGAACAGATACATACCAAATGAACCAACAAATGTCATGGTTGCAAACAACCAGGCAAAGGTGATGTGGGTCGGGACAAACAATCTTATAAACAGAACCGGGGTTAACATCTCCCCGAAGAATGAGGCCACTGTTGGATAACCACAGAAGATATACGGGTTCCAGTAGGCAAACTCATGATATGTCTTAACAAACTGTGCCATCCAGGACTGGTTTGCATAAGCACCAAGAAGCCAATCTGTCCCGAATAACATCCCCTTGCCAAAGAGAACCTTACCAAAATAAACAACCCCAAGGATGAAATAGCACAAAAAGGCATAAATATCACGATATTTCTTCATTCTCTCCTCCCTCAAAGATTTTCAATACACTTCCACTGAAATTCACATCGGTTTTTATACCAAGATACTCAAGTATTGTGGGTGTAATATCAATTATTCTCGCTCCTTCATACCAGAGTCCCTGTTTTATACCTTCACCCATGATTCCAAACACACCGTTTATCCTGTGGTCTCCTGACTTATATGTCATTGACTTTGATACAATCCTTCTGGAAGGGAAGGGGAATGTGCTACCCGTGTATCCAAAGTCACCCATTGAGAGGATGATATCCGGTATATAAGGATTTATCGGGCCTGGATAGAGTTCCTCCCTTCTCCAGATTCTGGTTATAAGTGGTCCACCTGTATATGGGTCTTTCAGTTCCTTCAAGAGTGAAACAATATCTTCCTCAACCTTTGTGTGGTCTT
>JAGGTX010000230.1 GCA_021163525.1 Caldifarciminota bacterium | reverse complement strand
TTGACTATAAGGGAGAACAGGCTTAAATTACTGATGTTTATAAGGAATGTTTTCCTTCAGTTTGCAGACCTTTCTCTTATAGTGCTTGAAGGGGGTGATGTGTGATAAATGAAATAACCATAAAAACCGGAAAAAGGAATGAGTTTGTGGATATAACCCAGGAGGTCTCTGAACTTATCAGTGCACATGGAGTAAAGGAGGGGTTTGTAATCCTCTATGTTCCCCACACTACAGCGGGGATTACCATAAATGAACACGCAGACCCCTCTGTTAAAAGGGATATTCTGAATAAACTTGAGGAACTTGTGCCTCCTCATGAAGGTTACACCCATATGGAAGGTAATGCAGATAGCCACATAAAGGCCACACTTGTTGGGAATACGCTCACGATACCTATCAGTGGTGGAAGGCTTGTTCTTGGAACCTGGCAGGGGATATTCTTCTGTGAATTTGATGGCCCAAGGACAAGAAAACTTATAGTGAAGGTTGTGGGGGAAGACTGATGGCAAAAACAGTGGTGCTTGGAATGAGTGGTGGGATAGACTCCTCAATGGCAGCGTATATCCTGACAAAGGATAGATACCGTGTTTTGGGTGTAACCTTCCTGTTACACGACCAGCAGGACCAGAACAGGCTACAGCAACTTGAGGATTTTGCTAAGAAGATTGGTGTGAAGCATGAGGTCATAGACCTTAGGGAGGAATTCAAGAAGAGAGTGATAGAGTATGTTGTGAATTCTTACATTAAGGGGGAAACACCCAACCCATGCGCTGTATGTAATAAGTCTGTGAAGTTCAGGTATCTTATTGAGGAACTGAACAGGATTGGCGCAAACTTTGTAGCAACGGGTCACTATGTGAGGCTTCTAAAAAAGGAGAATGAAATCCTCCTCCAGATGGGAATGGACAGGGCTAAGTCTCAGGAGTATTTTCTTGCAAGGGTTGAGAAAGAGCAACTTGAAAAGGCTTTATTCCCCCTGGGAAACTGGAAGAAAAAGAATATAAGGAAGTATGCCCAGGCACTTGGTTTTGACTTGTTTGGAGAAGAGAGCCAGGAGATGTGTTTTATTCCAGAGGGTGTAAAATACTATGAATATATACTCCAGAACTATCCAGGTGATTATTCGGGCAGGATAATAAACCTTGATGGCAAAGTTGTTGGGGAGCACGATTGTTACTTCAAGTTCACCATTGGCCAGAGGCAGGGGCTTGGTGTAAGTGGAAAGCATCCTTATTATGTAATCAAGATAGATGCGGAGAACAGGGATGTTATTGTGGGGGATAAGAAGGATACGAAAAAGGATGAATTTTATGTGAGGGATGTGTACTGGTACAGGGAGATGCCTTTTGATACAATGAAGTTCCTTGTGAGGATAAGATACAATCATCCTGGAGGGATGGCTGTTGTCAGACAACTTGTTGGTAATAGATGCCTCGTAAAGTTTGAAAAAGCACAGAGGGCAATAACACCTGGGCAACTTGCTGTTTTTTACATGGGTGAATTCGTTATAGGCTCTGGATGGATAGAATAATATGGATTATTCTGCGCCACTGGCTCAACAGGTAGAGCAGCGGACTCTTAATCCGCGGGTTGGGGGTTCGAGTCCCTCGTGGCGCATATTTTTATATGGATAAAGATATCTATTTTATGAAACTTGCCCTTCAGGAGGCTGAAAGGGCCTTTTCAGAGGGTGAGGTCCCGATTGGTGCCGTGATTGTGAAGGACGGGGTTGTGGTTGGAAGGGGACACAACCAGGTTGAGAGACTGAAAGACCCCACTGCCCATGCAGAAATCATTGCCATCACCTCTGCTGCTTCAACATTGAATAACTGGAGATTAAAAGGGTGCACAATCTATGTGACAGTTGAACCCTGTCCCATGTGTGCGGGTGCATTGATACTCTCAAGGATTGACAGGGTGGTGTATGGGGTAGATGATAAAAAATTCGGTGCACTCGGTTCTGTTTGTGATATTGCAAAGTATAGATTTAACCATAAATTTGATGTTGAAAAGGGCGTTCTTGCCAGAGAGGCAGAGGAACTTTTAAAGGCCTTTTTCAGTCAAATTAGGAAAGAAATGGAGGGATGGCCGAGTGGTTGAAGGCACACGATTCGAAATCGTGGAACCCGTAAGGGTTCGGGGGTTCGAATCCCTCTCCCTCCGTAAATAGAAGGGAGAACAAGGTGCTTATTTTTTTATTGGGGATAGGCTCAATTATTCCCGCTGACATGAGGGAGAATGCGGAAAAGTTGCAGAAATTCATAGTTGAGAAGGAGTCAAAACTCTACAGGGAGCACCCTGAATACAGAAAGTTCATGAGTGTTCCTGACCTGAAATTCCTCAAAAGGATGAGGATGAGAAAGGCAGAGGTTGAAACCCTTAATGTGGCGGTCCTGAGGGTGGAATTCCTTGAAGACACAACGAGCCTTACAACTGGTAATGGGAAGATGCAACTTGAACCCTTTGGACATCCATGTGACACTGTGATAACATGGAATGAGGATTCAACAGAGGCAGATACCCAGTATGTGAGAAACCTTTATTATGACCCTCCCCATGATTCCATTTATTTCCACCACCTCATGGAGTTTCTCCATAACTACTACTGGTCAGTAACCCATGGAAAATTGTTTATTAAATGGGATGTGCTCCCGAAGTCACTTGACAGTTCCTTCACAGTTCCACACAAAATGACCTACTATGGAGACCCTGAGAACTATGTTCTTGGACTTTTCAGCCTTTTGAGGGATGCAATTGAGGTTGCAGACCCAACAGTGGACTTCTCCCGGTATGACAGGATAATCATCTTCCATGCGGGGAGTATGTGGCAGACCGACATGGGTGATTCACCATATGACCTTCCCGCTGTTTTTATTGACGGGGCAGACCAGTTGTTTGATTCCCCAATCATTGCAGATGGAGATTCTATAACAGGTGGGGTAATATACTGTGAAACTGGATTTCAGGACAACATGGCTGCATTTCTCCAGGGTGGTTTGTGCCATGAATTCTGCCATGCACTTGGGGCAATTGACCTTTATGATACAAGTGGAAGGAGCATGGGTCTTGGAGGATGGGGCCTTATGGGAACAGGAAACTGGAATGAACTTGGTCTTGTTCCTCCAAGACTTTCAGCATGGCACAGATACTATCTGGGTTTTGAAGAGCCAGTTGTTATTGACCATGATACCACGGGTGTAGAGATACACTGGAATGGGGCAGAGGATTCAAATGCGGTTAGATTGATCAAGATTCCCATTAATAAGTACGAATACTACCTGATTGAGAATAGATATGTGTATATAAATCCAGATACAGTGCACTATGTAAATCCCTGCACAACCTCAATTGACTCAAATGGTGCAAGGGTCTGGAAGGACAATGTGCTTGTGAAGGTTGATGATTATGAATCCTCCCTTCCTCCTGACCTTTACAGGGGAGGGCTTGCAATATGGCACATTGATGAAAGGAAGATAGCGGATTCAATTGATTACAATACTGTGAATAGTGGATGGCCAAAGGGAATAGACATGGAAGAGGCAGACGGGATACAGGACTTTGAGATGTCTTTCATGGACATGAGCATCATTGACATCAATGCGCTTTTCTATGGTTCACCACTTGATGTCTTTGCAAGGGATGCCTTCCTTGATTCCTTCACCCCCAATTCTGAACCCAATACAAACGATAACACTGGGAACAGGACATATATCAGGATTACAAACATTTCTGAATCAGGCCCTGTGATGACATTTGATATACACTTTGACAGGAGGTTGAATAATTTCCCAGTTGACCTTGGTTTTCCTACTGATGTTGTATCGCCTGTACCCTATGATACACTCATCCTCTGTGGAACACTTGATGGTGGGGTTTATCTCATCTCAATGGATGGAATTACAAGAAGGGTCTTCCAGATGCCAGAGTCTTCATACACGATACCGGCAGTTTATGATGTGAACAGTGACGGGATAAAGGAGATAATCACAGGGGATACAGGAGGGAATCTTTACATTCTGGAACCCGACAGCACAGTCCTTGATAGTTTCAAATTCAGGAGGATTGTGGGAAGCCCCCTTGTGGTGGATATGGATGGTGATGGCCATGCAGAGATTGTTATAGGTTCTGATGATAGTAAAATACACATAATCCATACCCTTAATGATTCCATCATTGATGTATATCTCGGGCAATGGATATGGACCGTCCCTCTTTTTGTGAATGGATATATATATGTTGTTTCAGATGACGGAACCCTGTTCAAACTAACACCCGATGGAAAGGTTGTCTGGAGAAGGGGAGAGGAGAGTCTTACATTCACCACATCCTCTCCAGTTGCGTGTGATATAGACAGGGATGGCAAGATTGAAATCATCTATTCAGCAGGTAGAAGGGTGGTTTACTGCATTGATGAGGATGGTAACAGGGAGTGGGAATACTCAATTCCTGAAAGAACTTTCTTCTCCTCGCCTGCAATAGGGGATGTAAATGGTGATGGCTGGCCTGAATTTGTTTTTGCCTCAGGAAAGAAAATATACGCACTTGACAAGAATGGTTTTCCCCTGAATGGTTTCCCCGTTGATATGAGATTTTCAGAGGAGATACAATCTTCAATCATTCTCTACGATGTTGATGGGGATTCCATGCCTGAAATCATCTTTGGCTCCCCTGATGGGGGGATTTACGGATTGAAAGGGGATGGGAAAATCCATAGATACTTCCCGCTCACAACAGGAATGAGGGTTTACAGCACCCCATATATCTTTGAGAAGAACGATTCATTGATACTTATGTCAACATCAGACGATGGATATCTCTATGGCTGGTATCTTGGCCAGAATCCATCTGGTGGATTCAACTATCCCCAGATTTATCTCAATCCAC
>JAGGTX010000168.1 GCA_021163525.1 Caldifarciminota bacterium | reverse complement strand
TTGACGGCTCCCCGAGGCTTATCGCAGCCAGCCACGCCCTTCATCGCCTGCTACTGCCGAGGCATCCACCATACGCCCTTAGTAGCTTGTCCAAATTCTTATACCTATTCAGTTGTCAAAGACCTTAATGTCTTTTGCGCAATAGATAAAATATAAAAAAACCCCCCTTTGTCAAGGGGGGTATAGGATTTTTAAGCCTCTTTATCTGATTAAGGTCGTTACAACACCCTCTGGCATAAAATCCTGTATAGGCCTTCTTGATCCATCAGAGAACACTATGTAAACTTCACTCTTATGGTCCCCATATTCAGGATCCCAGATGGTCCCTTCTATGTCTGCTGCATGCCTGCCATTCTTTGTAATCTCTCCTGTGAGATCAACCCTTATGTATGTGTATGGCTCTTCAACAATCTCAACAGGTGCACTCACATCAACATCTATCTCCCATCCATCTGAATCAGTCAATCTAATATCACCACTTTCATCTTCATTCAAGGTTATGTAAAGGTCCACCCTGTAATCACCCTGAGTATGGTCAATAGCCCAGAGATGAATGTTTCCAGAAGTTGCTTCATCTGGATTCTCAGGGTCATTGTAAACCAGGTCAGATACCTCTACACCGTACAACACAATACCAACAATATCAACCCTTGCATCCCCGTGAGTCAGATTCCCATTATCATTGAATGTCCCATGATAACTACCCCACAGAACCTGCTCATGGTCAATGTCCAGTGAAGCATAGATTCTATTAGGAATTGAATCCATATCAATATAAACAAATGTCAAAGAATCAAGCAGGAATTCCGCTGTATGAGCATCATCAGCAGAGTCAAGGAATGACCATCTCCAGAGAATCCCATTCTCAGGATGGGTACTGTCAACCCTGACCCATTCAGAGTCTCTGTACTCCCATGTTCCATAGACATCTTCAATACCTTTTGACACCTCAATGTACCTTCCAGCATTCCATACGTTCTTGATATTCAAGGAAGGAATACCTTTGAATTTTGTGCCAGTAGGTGGATTTTTACTGGAAAGATCCACAAGTGCCTTACCAGCAGTTGAATTCATTGAGGTTTCTCCAATTCTCCCAAGGCCAGTCAAAAAGTCCTCTGTCTCTTCCTGGGAAGGTGCCCTTGAACAGGAAACAACAAACACAAGCAACACCGGGACAAGCCAGAATAATTTTTTCATAAGACCTCCTTTTTTAAAGTTTCTCCTCCTGTTTAATTAAGGGGGTACTGGGAAAGGTGAAGTTACAGAATGGACACTTGTATGGTGTCTGAGTTCCCCAGAAGACCCTGCCACACTCCGGACAGACAAACCGCTTGAAACCCGTTTTACTCTTCCTCTGCCCTATCTCTGTCATTCTGGTTCTACAGATAGTGCAAAAAGGCTCGTCTTCTTTATCAAGAAGGATGATGTTGCCACAAGACTTGCATTCGTATTCTATCATATTTATATGTTAAATTTTTAACCAGCAATGTCAAGTGGAAGATTGTATTTGAGCCAGGCCATATACAATTCCTTTTTCAATTTTCTATCATTCCTTATTTTGTAAATTGTATGGACTCTTTATCAAGAAGATACCAGCCACCAATAATACCAGCCCTATCACCAAGTTTTCCCTTTTTAACTTTAACACCTTCAATAAGCCTCTGGTTCAAAACTTCTTCAACACCTACCTTTATGAACCTCCATGCCCCTGAAATCCCACCACCTATAACAAAAACATCAGGGTCAAGTATGTTAACAAGGCTCACAATGGCAAGCCCAAGGTATTTTCCAACAAGGCTGAAGATAAACCGGGAAAGAGGGTCACCATTCTTTGCGGCAAGATACATCTCCTTTACGCTTTCTGGATAATCAAGGACACTCGCAAACCCCTTCCGTCTATATCCAACAAATGTTTCTATTATCCTTTCTGCTCCAATGTACGCCTCAAGACACCCCCTCATTCCACAACCACAGAGTGGACCATCAGAATTGATTATTATATGCCCCAGTTCCCCTGCAAAACCCCTTGAACCCCTGTAAATCTCTCCATCAATTATTATCCCACCACCAACCCCTGTCCCGAGCGTAAAAAGAACCATATTCTTACTTTCCTTTCCTGCACCTGCAATGTACTCTCCAAGGGCATAGAGGTTTGCGTCATTCTCAACAACAACAGGCACATTGTACCTTTGATGAAGTATCTCCTGGACGGGAAGAATCTCTATTGCAGGAAAGTTGGGAGGATACATCACAACACCATTATTAACAAATCCTGGAAAACCCACTGAGATGCCATGGAATTTTTTAGTATTGTCCAGAATAGAATAAAGGGAGGAAAGCACATCCTCCCTGTTTGTCTCTTTTTTTCTCAATCTCTCTAATTTACCATCCACAATGCAGGCATACTTTATATAATGTCCACCTACATCAAAACTAATGATAGTCTTTCTTCCTATGGAATCCTCCCTTTCTGTGACCAGAGTTCCTTCTGTGGTAAAATTCCTTTCTTCCCTCTAACTTTGTATCAGATTTTGAATCAAGGAGTGCCTTCCTTGAAAGTGCAATCCTCCCCATATCATCAATGGAAATCACCTTCACCATTATCTCATCACCCACCTTAACCACATCCTCAACCTTGTTCACCTTGTACGGAGCAAGCTGGGATATGTGAACAAGCCCCTCTTTACCCATACCTATCTTCACAAATGCACCAAATGGCATAATCCTTGATACAACACCCTTATGCACACTCC
>JAGGTX010000012.1 GCA_021163525.1 Caldifarciminota bacterium | reverse complement strand
TGCAAATCTTTGAGGTGGGAAGGGTTTTCAGACCAGAAGAAAAAACAATGATAGGTGTTCTTGTTGCTGGTGTTTTCCCGAGAAGATGGTTTGCCCATGAAAGGGAGGTTGATTTTTATGACATAAAAGGGATTGCAGAGGGTATGCTTGTGGAATCAGGTCTGGAAGGATACAGGTTTGTTGAAGGAGAGAGGCCAATCTACGAGAGGGGATTTTCACTGGATATACTTGTTGATGGCAAAAGGGTAGGTGACCTTGGTATGTTGAATCAGGATATACTGGATACAGGTGCCTTTTTCATTGAGGTTGAATCCGAAAAACTTTTGAAAAACTTTCTCAGGAGCCCAGGATTTAAAGGGATTAATAGATTCCCTTTTGTGAAAAGAGACCTCTCCCTTATTATTCCAAATGGTGTTGAAAATTCTACGGTGATTGGTATAATAAGAGAGGTGGGTGGATTTGTGGAGAGGGTTGAGGTACTAGATGTTTATAAAGGTAAGGGGATACCTGAGGGTTGCAGGAGCATAACTTACAGGGTTTACTTCAGGAACCCTGAAAGGACCTTAAAGGCTGAGGAGGTGGAGGAAAGAATAGAGGGGATCCTTGTTAAATTGAAAGAATTTGATGTTGTTTTGAGGCAATAATGTTTGATATAGAAGAGATGGTTTTAAGGATTGAAAAACTTAAAGAGAAAATCAGGAAACTGAAAGAGGAGAATAGGGCCCTGAATGAGGAGGTTGAGAGGTTAAAGGATGTGAAGGCCAGGGCCCTTGAGAAGGTTGAGGGAATTATAGAGAAAATAAACAAACAGCAGGGGTAGCATGGGAAAACAGGTAATCGTAGAAATCTTTGGAAATAAATATACTCTTGATACAGATAGGGATATAAATGAGGCAACAAGAATAGCAGGGTATGTTGATGCAAAGATGAAAGAGATGCGGGAGAAGTTTCCATATACCTCCCCCATATCTCTTGCTATTCTGGCCGCGCTCAACATTGCTGATGACCTTTATACCCTTCAAAAAAAGATAGAAGAACTGGAAGAAATGCTCTAAATCTCCCATGCTACCCCTCTTGAAGAGAAAGAGGGGTGAATCATGACTGCTACTGTTTCCATAATCACAGGAATACTTGCCCTTGCAATAGGGTTTTATGCTGCCTACCTTTTCCTTTCAAGAAAATCAACAAAGGCACGTACAAAGGCTAATCAGATTATTGAGGATGCGAAAAAGCAGGCAGAGGAAATTTTGAGAAAGGCGCAGGAGGAGAGTGCCAGACTCAGAATGCAAATGCTATCCGACATAGAAACAGAGAGGAAGAACAGGATAAAAGAGGTTGAGTATCAGGAGAAGAGGCTTGCAGAGAAGGAACAACTTATAGATAGAAGGGCGGATGTGGTTGCCAGAAAAGAGCAGGAACTGATGAAGAGGGAGAAGAACCTTGAACACAGGGAAGAGGCAGTTAAGGCAAAGGAGGAGAGATACACAAAACTTCTTGAAGAAGAGAATATAAGGCTTGAGAGGATATCAGGTCTTACAAGGGAAGAGGCGAGGCAGATTCTACTTGATAATGTTAAGGAACAGGTGAAGCACGAGGCGGCAAGGATTGCCAGGGAGATTAAACAAAAGGCAAAGGAGGAGGCAGAGAGGGAGGCAAAGGAGATTATTGCCTATGCAATCCAGAGATGTGCAACAGACCACATTGCAGAGACAACAATCAGTGTGGTTCCACTTCCCAATGATGATATGAAGGGAAGGATAATCGGAAGGGAGGGAAGGAATATAAGAACCTTTGAGAATATAACAGGGGTTGAGGTTATTATTGATGATACACCGGAGGCGGTAACACTTTCATCATTTGACCCTGTAAGGAGAGAGGTGGCAAGGATGGCACTTGAGGAACTCGTGCAGGACGGAAGGATTCATCCTGCAAGGATTGAGGAGGTTGTTGCAAAGGCAGAGAAGGAGATTAATGAACTGATCAAGAAGACAGGGGAGGAGACCGTTCTTGAACTTGGCCTTCCAGGCCTCCATCCTGAACTCAAGAAACTTGTAGGTAAACTCAGATTCAGAACAAGTTATGGACAGAATGTTCTTCAGCACTCCAAAGAGGTGGCGTATCTTGCAGGGATAATGGCAGGTGAACTTGGTCTTGACCCACAGATTGCAAAGAGGGCCGGACTTCTCCATGATATCGGGAAGGCAGTTCCACAGGAGTATGAAGGGACACATGCCTCAATAGGTGCTGAACTTGCCCAGAGATATGGAGAGGACCCCATTGTTGTGAACGCAATTGAGGCGCACCATGAGGATGTTGAGCCAATGTCTCCCTATGCAGTGATTGTTCAGGCAGCAGATGCGATATCGGGTTCAAGACCGGGTGCAAGAAGAGAAACACTGGAGGCATACTTAAAGAGGTTGGAGAAACTGGAAGAGATTGCAAAGCAGTATGATGGAGTGGGTAAGGTGTTTGCAATGCAGGCGGGAAGGGAGATAAGGATAATTGTGGAACCTGATAAGGTGGATGATGAGCATACAGAGGACCTTGCAGAAGATATAGCAAGGCAGATAGAGAAAGAGGTGAAGTATCCAGGCCAGATAAAGGTTACTGTTATAAGGGAAACCAGGGCTGTTGAGTACGCAAAATAAGGCTGTTGTTCTGTTTATTGGTGACATAGTTGGTAAACCCGGCAGGAGAATACTTGCTGAAAATCTCCAGAAATGGCGTGAAGAATGGGAAGTTGATTTTGTTATAGTGAATGGCGAGAATGCAGCAGGTGGGTTCGGGCTTACTGTAAATGCTGTTAAGAAGTTCAAAAGATACGGGGTTGACCTGATTACATCTGGAAATCACATCCTTGACAGAAAGGACGAAATCCCTGCTGTCCTACAGGAAGATATAGTTCTCAGACCTGAAAATTATGTTGATATACCAGGAAAGGGTATATGGAGAGGAGAGATTGCAGGAGTGTCAGCCCTGGTCTTCAATCTTGAGGGCTTAATCTTCATGGAGAAAGAACCCAAAAGGGTAAATCCCTTCAAAAAGGCACTGGAGATTGTTGAAAATTCCAGTGAGGTTATAAAAATACTTGATTTCCATGCCGAGACAACCGCTGAAAAGATAACAATGGGCTGGCTCCTGAATGGCAGAGTCTCTGCTGTTCTGGGAACACACACACATGTGCAGACC
>JAGGTX010000198.1 GCA_021163525.1 Caldifarciminota bacterium | reverse complement strand
TCCACAGACAATGCAAGTGGTTCCACATCCCAGGCAGCAAACATCATGGAGTTTATAGAACTCGGTGCGAAACTCCTCCTGCTTGATGAGGATACATGTGCAACCAACTTTATGATAAGGGATGAGAGGATGCAGGAGTTGATTGCAAAGGAGAATGAACCCATAACACCATTCATTGACCGTGTGAGGGAACTGTACGAAAATCTTGGAATATCCACAATCCTTGTTATGGGTGGTGCAGGTGACTATCTTGATGTTGCTGACAGGGTGATAATGATGAAGGAATTTATACCATACGATGTGAGTGAAAGGGCAAGGGAGATTATAAGGATTCATCCTACAAGGAGGAAGATTGAGACCAGTAAAGATTTGAGAATTTCAAAGTGCAGGATACCTCTACCAGATAGTATTGACCCATCAAGGGGAAGAAAGGTGAAGATAAAGGCAAGGGATATTGATGAGATAGGATTTGGCAGGGAAACAATAGACCTTTCCTGTGTTGAACAGATTGTTGAAACAGCACAGACAAAGGCGATTGGTATGGCAATTTACAGGATGAGGGAGGATGTGATGGATGGTAAAAAGACCATAAGGGATTGTGTTGACTGGATTGAGGAAAGGCTTAAACAGAGCGGTGTGGATTTTCTGAACAAAGGATTTTCACTTGACCTGGCAAGGCCAAGGGGGATTGAGATTGGTGCAGGATTAAACAGGTTGAGAACCCTCAAGGTTAAGAGCACAATCAAAACATGATAAGAGGTTGACATCCATTCAATAGTTCTGTATCTATTCAGTTATGTTGAGGGAATTTGTTCCATCATACTTAAAACTTGGTGAGAATGAACTGAAGAGGAGGGTGGATAAGGCATATTCTCTCCTTTCTCCCTGTGTCCTCTGTCCCAGGGAATGCAGGGTTATGAGGGATAAAGGTGAGGTTGGTACATGCAGGGCAGATTCAAGGCTTTTTGTTTCCAGTTATAACCTCCACTTTGGTGAAGAACCACCAATCAGTGGTCGGAACGGTTCTGGAACTATATTCCTCACCCATTGTCTTTCAAGGTGTGTGTATTGCCAGAATTATCCCATATCACAGATGGGGAATGGGAATGAAACCACACCAGAGGAACTTGCCAGTATGATGATTTATCTCCAGAATTCAGGTGCACACAACATCAACTTTGTTACCCCAACCCATTATGTTCCCCAGATTGTTCATGGGATTTACCTTGCCTCAAAAAGAGGTTTAAACATACCCATTGTGTACAACACATTTGGATACGAATCCCTTGAGGTTTTAAGATTACTTGAAGGTATTATTGATATTTACATGCCCGATATGAGATACAGTGATAACAGGTATGCAGCCAGATACTCTGCTGTTAAGGACTATGTTGAACACAACAGAGAGGCAGTAAAGGAGATGTACAGACAGGTTGGGGACCTTAAACTTGTTGATGGGGTTGCAGTAAGGGGACTACTTGTCAGGCTCCTTGTCCTGCCAAACGGGGTAAGCGGGACAGAGGAGTCTCTCAGGTTTTTGAGAGAGGAGGTTTCTCAGGATACCTATATCAGTCTGATGGACCAGTACTTCCCTGCTTATAAGGCACATAAGTATTCTGAGATTTCCAGGTTCATCACACATGAGGAGTATGAGAGTGTTCTGAATTGTGCGAGAGGATTTAGGGGATGGATACAAAACGCAAGGGGTTATGGATGATAGGAATAATCAAGGTTGGGACAAGGAAAGGTTTCAGGGATGTGAGAGGGGAGGGAATAAGGGAGGACGCAAAACTTTTCAACATTGATACTGGCAGGGTTGATTTCTTTGATGTTTATTTCATAAAAGGGGATTTGACCCAGGAGGAACTGGAGAGGATTGCCCTCAGTATTGTTTCAGACCCTGTTGTGAATACTGTTGACACATCCCCTGATTTCAGTGATGGGTTCCTGATAAGTTCCAGACCGGGTGTTTTTGATTCAGTGGGTGAGACAATAAAAGAGATAACCAGGATACTGAAAATCCCTGTTGAGAATGCAAGGAGTGGCAGGTTTATTAAGGTTGAGAAAACACTTGATGATAAACAGAGAAACATATTCCTCAACAGGGTTGTGATGAACCCTGTTGTTGAACAGGTGATAGATTCACCTGATGAGGTGTTCATCGAACCCCATGAGTATAAGTTCAGATTGATAAATGTCCCGATAATCAATGCAGATGATGAAAGGCTGATGGAGATTTCCAGGGAGGGTGTTCTCTCCCTGAACCTTGATGAGATGAGGAGGATACAGGAGTATTTCAGAGGGATAGGTAGGGAGCCAACCGATTGCGAACTTGAGACTATTGCCCAGACATGGAGTGAGCACTGTTATCACAAGACATTCAAATCCACTATTATCCACAATGGGAAGAACATGGGAACATTGTTCTCATACATAAAGAGGGCAACGGAGGAGATAGATGCACCATGGACACTGCTCACGTTTGTTGATAATGCTGGTGCAATTGCCTTTGATGATAAGTATGCGGTTACCTTCAAGGTGGAAACACACAATCATCCTTCAGCCATTGAACCCTATGGTGGTGCAGGAACAGGGATTGGGGGTGTGATAAGGGATACACTTGGAACAGGAAAGGGTGCAAAGCCCGTTGCAAACACTGATGTTTTCTGCTTTGCAAATCCAGAGATGAGACTGGAGGATGTGCCATCAGGTGTGCTTCACCCAAGAAGGATTGTTCGTGGTGTTGTTTCAGGTGTAAGGGACTATGGTAATAGAATGGGAATTCCAACTGTGAATGGGGCTGTTTGTTTCAGTGACGACTTTCTACATAACCCACTTGTCTTTGCAGGGAGCATCGGGGTAATTCCCAGGGAACAATTGAAGAAGGGGATTAAACCGGGTTACAAAATTGTCCTTGTTGGTGGGAAAACTGGAAGGGATGGGATACATGGAGCAACATTCTCATCCATGGAGTTAACAGAGGAATCACTTGATGTGTCCATATCTGCTGTGCAGATTGGTAATCCCATTGAGGAGAAGAAGATGCTTGACTGCATCATAAAGGCAAGGGATATGGGGCTTATACAGTCAATCACTGATTGTGGCGCAGGTGGCCTGTCATCAGCAGTTGGGGAGATGGGTAAGGATACAGGTGCTAAGGTTTACCTTGAAAGGGTGCCTCTTAAGTATTCAGGATTGTCATACACAGAAATCTGGATATCTGAATCGCAGGAGAGGATGGTTATTGCTGTGAAAGAGGAAGACATTGAAAGACTGCTGGAGGTATTCAGGGAGGAGGATGTTGAGGCAACTGTAATAGGTGAGTTTACAAACGACAAAAAACTCGTGCTTTATTATGATGGTAATGTAGTGTGTGATATTCACATGGATTTCCTCCATAACGGTGTGCCTCTTTCTGAAAGGGAGATAACCATTCTGGATAGGATGGAGGATGTTGATATCCCTGAACCTAACAATATGAATGATGTCCTCATGGGAGTAATCAGGATGCCCGATGTGGCAAGCAAGGAGTGGATTGTGAGGCAGTATGACCACGAGGTTCAGGGAGGAAGTGTATTGAAACCATTCATGGGCAGTCTTCCCTCTGATGGTGCTATCATAAGGCCTGTTCTTGAATCAGAGAGGGCAGTGGTGATAAGCAATGGAATAAATCCTCACTATGGTAAAATAGACCCTTACAGGATGGCTGCCTCTGTGATTGAGGAGGCATTGAGGAATCTTGTGAGTTGTGGAG
>JAGGTX010000044.1 GCA_021163525.1 Caldifarciminota bacterium | reverse complement strand
TATCACACTTGTTTATAGGTGTATAATGCCATTTTCCACCAACAGTAGTTTCCTGTCCTGAACCTCTAATTATGGTTACCACAAACGAATTTCTGTTGTATTTATTCTTTGCAAGTTTTTCTGCTTCGTGAGCCTTTTTAATTACATATGCAAGAGGTGTTGAATAATGAGCAATCACAATACCTGCAGAACCTGTTGCCTTTCCCATTGTAAAGAAAAGGTCATCAACATGTGAACTGCTCTTCTTTACCTTGATAAATCCCATATTGGATTCAATAACTTTTTTCATCATCTTGCCACTGAAACCCTTACCTGAATAGAGTTTCCTTATAGAAGACACATATTCCATAACATTATCCATCGGTACCATTGCAAAAATATCGTCACCACCTGAATAAATTAAAACCCCATTCATCTCTTCTGTGATATACGGTACAACCTCAAGTGAGAAATCTTTGAGTGCCTCGCTTATCTGGGCATGCAAGGATGCAGAGATTTTTAATTTTGTCTCTTTATCATCATCTTTAATGCAATCCTGGTTTTTACTGTGAATAATTGATTTCAATGTGGGAAAGTCTTTCGTTTCACCTGTAAGCCACATTCCCATTATATCTCCATCATACAATACAAGAGCGTAATATCTGGGGAATCTGTTGACAACGTCTTTATATTTCTGGTAAATATTCTGTATTGCCTTTAGTGTTTCTGAAACCTCTTTGTCATCTTTATATTTCCCAATCATAATCTCCAGTTCGTGTGGATAAAATATCTGTGCTTCCAGATGTTCAAATTCATCTGGAAGAGTTCTATATGTTTTATAAGGATAGCTTCCATAATTCAACACACCTTTGTGTATCAAGTTTTTAAAAGGTTCTTTGAGATTTTCAATAAATAGGTACTCTCCTGAACCCTCTTTGGACTTATTTTTGATATCATAAAGGTATTGAGAAACTGATATTGCTGCTGTGGAAGGGAAAACCTTCCATCCTTCACTATCTCCCAATTCTATACCATATTTCTTACTCACTATATCTCTATATGTATCCCTACCAAAAAGTCTCTTAATAACCCCGACAGCACAGAGTCGCTCTTTACCCTCCTTATCAAAAACGCCTTTTATTCCTTTATTTTCAAAAGATTTACCTAATCTTTCCCAGAACTTAACATATTCGGAAGTTCTAAAGGGTATGTTTCGGTTTCTGAATTGTTTACTCACTTCCTTTTCGTAACCATAAATAAGTGCCTCATTCTCTCCACAGAGGGTGCACTTGCTACCAATTTCTTCTTTTTGTTTGAAATTCCTTAATGACTTACGCATTCCCATACTTCTTTCCACAAGGTCGTACAGGTATCCATACATCATCCCAATGTTATTTTTTTCTTTAAGGGGTTTGTAAACCTCTTCAAATTCTTCTTTCTCTGTTATATCAAGCAATTCGGAATAAATTTCTATGAACTTATTACAGGCCTCTTCAGTATCCAAATCTTTAACTTTTTTCACCCCAGGATTCCACTTATAAACAGAATAATTCATCTCAAGGAAGTCTGATACCTGCCTGTTCCACATATCTTCAATATATTTTTCTGGATTGGATGAAGAAGGGTTAAATTCCTGGATGGCTTCTCTTACAGACCCAATAAATTTCTCAAGAGACTTTTGAGAAATGTCAAGCCAGGCAGCTTTTATATTTTCCTTTATTCCATCCCCTATCTCCCTTGCTCTTTCATAAGGAAGAATAACAAGGAATCTGTTAGGTAGAGATGGGTTAAACAATTTTCTTTTATCCTTTATAAAGGACTTCCCTATGACTTTACTGAACCACATATCAGCCATTGGTTGTTCTTTCAAATAAGGGAAAACTATATGGTCAGGCCCAAGTTCTTCACATATATACTCCATTCCCTTCCAGGAAAGATAAGACAGTAAAAGGCTGGAAGACCAGAAGTCCTGGGTCTTTCGTGAAGTTGCAATAAATCCCTGCACTGGTCCTAAAGAATACATCAGAAATGCAGGGTCAGGGAGTGAGGAGTAAATAGCGCTGGTCATACTTAAGTGATTCCATATTGAATGATAAGGGAGACGAGTATCAGCAGGAAGATAGTTCCATATAAAACCAAACATTCTCGCTTCGTCTTTATCCATTAGTAAATCAGGAAGGTATCTCCATAATAAAAGGAACATTTTCTTATAATTACCCCTTGAGAAGTTATTTATTTCTTCAATAGAGTCATCTACCAACTTCATAGACTCTTTAACATATTCGTCCTTGTTAATAAAATTGAAAAGGCTTTTATCCACCCTTTCGCCACTTAAAGCATTGATAATTTCTGGTTTTTTTATAAAGTTCACCCTGTTTTCCAATAGTTTATACAAAGGCCTATCTATACCTGAGGCAATATGGTCTGCAGTCTTGACATATTCACTATTAATTCCAGCATCTTCTACACCCAGTTTTTCTCTGATTTCTTTGGCTCTTTTCTCGTGCTCAGGACCATTGAATAGTATTATTGCCTTTTCAGGTGGATCATGAAGAAAGGCATAGATTTTTTCTTTCCAGTAAGTTTTCATAACTCAATCCTCCTTGCTTGTAAACCTGAAACAAACTCATCTATAATTTCTTTCTCCAATTGATTTCCTTTTATTGTCCAACGCTTTCTCCTATAATTTATCGTAACATCTGCTTGTTCAGGTAGGATCCTACCCTTTAATTCCACCAATATAGGAACATATAGATTATCACTCGTCTTTGTTATATGAAAAACCAAAGGTGATGCTCGTCTTCTCTCTTCTCTATTAATAGTGACGAATGCGGAATTTTTCCCCGTAATTGGTAGACCGAATGGCAATCTATCTGTAAATCGTCTTTTTTTTCTGAAATTTAAATAAGCTGAACCTATTTTGTTTATAGCATCTTTCCAAGATTTACTATCAAGGGAGTCTAAAATATAAACTTTAGGCGGAATAATATTAGAATACTCAAAATTTTTATTATTTGTTCTTCTGATTATTTTTCTCAGGTTTTTACTATACCAATCTGTCAGTTCAGATTTATTGGGAACAAAGAAATCTAATCCATTTGAGTAAGAGGTTCCACTAACAACAAGATTCCCTCCACACCTTCTACTTCTTGAACCAAATCCCCCAAGATAAATAGCCAACCAAAGACTTGAAAAAATCTCATCTTCAATTTGGGGAGAGGAATTTCTTGGAAAAAGTAAGTGTAACTGTAAACTTGAATTTGGCTCAATAAAAGGTTTACCTCCCTTAAGTAAATTAGAATAAAACAAATACAATATACCACTATCTTTATCTCCCTTAAATCCTGGTTTAAGGCCATATCGGATTTTTATGTTATTGCGGGAAATGCGGAGAGAGTTTGGGGAAATTCTAAGTTTTACTTCAGAAGCCTTATCAACATCTGTTCCTCCAAATATTTTATTCTCCTCTTTGCGTAAATCATGATGACTATTATAATTGTTAACTGCTCTCCACCAGAATCTCATCATTCCTTTAAATTCACTTGGTCTGATTTCAGGGGTTCTTCCATCTGCACCATACATAAACATGGGTGTAATTATCTCACATTTAAAAGTTACATTCTCCATCC
>JAGGTX010000240.1 GCA_021163525.1 Caldifarciminota bacterium | reverse complement strand
TTGAGGCGGACAGAAACCTATCAAAGGTGAAGGGTGTTCTTGTCAGAAACGTTGGGATTGAAATAAGACGGATTGAAAAATATTTTGCATCAACAGAGGGAACAAATGTTCATCAGGTGATTTTTCTCACGGGTGGCGAGGTGAATGCAATGGCACCTGGGGCAAATGAGATACAGGTTAGAACATATCCATATGCTGGTGGTGTAATCATGCAGAAGGGATGGGAGTATATTCAGGAGATTGACCTTCCGGGAAACGCTGAAAGGGTCGGGGAAGAGGCAGTTATGCTCCTCTCTGCTGAACCGTGTCCATCTGGCATATATGATATAATCCTTGCACCTGACCAGTTGTATCTCCAGATACACGAGTCCATAGGTCATGCATTAGAACTGGACAGGGTCCTTGGTTCAGAGGTGAGCTATGCAGGTGCAAGCTTTGCAACAACAGAGAAACTTGGAAAATTCAGGTATGGCTCTGAGATTGTGAATATAGTTGCTGATTCCACCTTTGAAGGTGGTCCTGGAACATTCGGATGGGATGATGAAGGCGTAAAGGCGCATAAAGAATATCTAATCAGGGATGGAATTCTCGTTGGATACCTATCATCAAGGGAGACAGCACAAAAACTGGGAAGAAGGTCTTCTGGTGCAATGAGGGCAAGTTCCTATAACAGGATACCCCTTGTGAGGATGGTGAATGTGAATCTTCTTCCAGGCGAGTGGAAACTTGAGGACCTTATTGCTGATACAGACAGGGGCATACTCATGGAGACAAACAGATCATGGAGCATTGATGACTTCAGGGTAAACTTCCAGTTTGGAACCGAGATTGGTTATCTCATTGAAAATGGTAAGATAACAAAAACCCTTAAGAATTGCACATACACAGGGATTACACCTGAATTCTGGAACAGTTGCGATGCAATATGTGGAGAGGAAGAATACAGGATGATTGGGGTTCCCAACTGCGGAAAGGGCGAACCGGGTCAGATTATGTATCTGGGGCATGCATCATCCCATGCAAGGTTCAGGAATGTGAGGGTGGGCATACGTTGAAAAAAATTCTGCCTGTTCTTTTTCTACTTCTACTTTTCTCAGGTTGTGCATACTACAATGCATTCTACAATGCCAAGAAGTATTACAATGAGGGCATGGAACTGAAGAAGAAAGGAAACAAGGCATATATGGATAAGTTCAGGAAGAGTGCAGAGAAATGTGAAAAGGTGATTGCATGGTATCCCAATTCCAGATGGATGGATGATGCTATATACCTTCTTGGTCTGAACTTTTATGAGCAGGACCAGTTTGACAGGGCTGAAAGAAAATTCAGGGAACTCCTTGAATATTATCCAGACTCTCCCTTTGCTCCATGGTCATACCTTTATCTTGGAAAGATTTATATAAAAAGAGGAAAAGTATCAGATGCGATGTTTTACCTGAGTATGGCAAAGAAAAGTGGGAATGAAAAGGTGATAGAAGAGGTAACAAAAGAAGAATTGAAGGTATACCTTGAGGATGGTGAACATGAGAAGGTTATCAATCTGGGAAATGAATACATAAAGAAATATCCAGCAAAGAAGGAAGAAATAATGAAACTGATTGCAGATGCATACCTCTCAAAAGGGGATACAACAAGGGCCATTCTTTATTACAAAAAAACCATGGATGAGAACACTCCAGACTCACTCAAGATAAAATTAGGGGAAATATACATGGAGAAAAACATGCCAGACTCTACAATATCTCTCCTTAAAGGAATGAGCGGTCCAGATGCAAAGATCCTGCTTGCAAAGGCATATGTGAAAACAGGATACCCTGACAGTGCTATTGCCTCCATAGAGGAGATAGCAAGGATAAGGAGGGATAAATACTCACTTGTATCAAACATCCTCCTTTCTGAAATCTATCAGGCAAAGGGAGACACAGCAGCAATGATGAAGGCCTTAAAAAAGGCAAAGGGGCTCTCTGTTGAAGACCCATTGAAGGAGTTTGCCCTGAGGAAGTATAATTACTATATAGACCTTGAAAGGTCAAAAACCGACACAACATTCAACGACTCAACCCTTGCCGAAGACCTCTACCTTTATGCAGAGGCACTGTACCTTTATGCTGAAAAACCGGATGAGGCCCTCAGGGTATTTCTTAAACTTGAAAGGAAATTTCCAGAATTTTATCTGAGGAAAAAATCCATGTTTGCCCGTGCCTACCTCTACCTGAATTATCTCCATGACACGATTTCTGCCATCAGAGTGCTTGATACACTTACTTCAACACAGGATACATCAGTCTATGTAAAAAAGGCAGGGGAACTTCTGGATGAAATACAGAAGGATAAAAACACTAACAAAGAAACAGAATAGAGGCCTCGTAAAGATTGAGTTTAATTGGGATGGAGAACCACCCATGCCAGGCCAGTTCTTCATGCTCACCCTGGAGAGGCTTGACATATTTCTTCCAAGGCCGTTCTCCGTGTTTGACTTCCAGAATGGTGTTTTATCATTCCTTATAAAACCCATAGGCAGGTTCACAAACATTTTAATGAATACAGACACCTTTAATATCATGGGACCACTGGGTAATCCAGCACCTCTATTTAAATCTGGAATCTTTATTGGTGGAGGAATTGGGGTTGCACCTCTTCACTATCACGCAAAACAGACGGAAAACTTTGTATTCATTGCTGGTTCACTTACTGATGATTTAAGGTTCTTCATATCAGACCTTGAAAAAAGAGGGAGAGTTATATATACCACAGAGGATGGCTCTTATGGAGTGAAGGGGGTAGTAACAGAACCACTTGAAGAAATTCTCAAAGAGGAAAAGAATATCCCTGTTTTTGCATGTGGTCCTGTTCCCATGTTGAAGAAGGTGAAAGAGATAACCGGTGGAAGAAACACATATCTCTATATGGAACAGGTTATGGGATGTGGAACGGGTGGTTGTAAGGGATGCGCAATAAAAACAAAGGATGGATACAAAATGGTCTGTTCTGATGGACCTGTTTTCAATGCAATGGAGGTGCTTTTTGAATAAACTAAATGTAAACATTGGTGGGCTTGAACTCAAAAATCCCCTGCTTCTTGCATCTGGCGTGTGGGACACAGATTCATCTGTAGAAATTGAGGTCTATGGTGCTGTTATACTCAAGGGTGTAAATCTCAATGGCAGAAAGGGGAATCCTCCACCAAGGATTTATGATATTCAATGCGGGGTCATAAATTCAATAGGGCTTGAAAACGGTGGGGTTGATGAACTTAACAGGAAGATTGAAAAAATAAAAGGGAGAACAAAACTGATAGCAAACATCTTTGGTTCAACCGTTGAAGAATATAAGGATGTTGCTGAAAGGTTAAAGGGGATTGATGGGATAGAGATAAATGTATCATGCCCCAATGTGAAGGATTCTGGTATTGCCTTTGGAAGAAGCCCTGAATATGTGGAGAAGATAGCTGCACTGGTAAAAAAGGTCTCAAATGTTCCCGTGTTTGTAAAACTCACACCTGACACAGACAGGCTTGAGGATATTGCACTTGCTGCTGAAAAGGCAGGTGCTGATGCAGTGGTGTGTGCAAACACTTACACGGGCATAGTGATTGACATAAACACAGGAAAACCCATTCTGGGCGGTATAACTGGTGGTGTATCAGGTCCCTGCATAAAGCCTCTCACTGTTTACAGGGTGTGGAAATTAAGAAGGGTTCTGAAGATTCCAATCATTGCTTCTGGCGGGATTGCTTCATGGCAGGATGTGATTGAATACATCATGGCGGGTGCAGATGCAGTTGAAATAGGGAGTATAATTTTCAGGAATTTGGATGCTGGAACAGAGATAATCTCGGGATTGAATAAATACCTTGAAGAAAAAAATATTCACCATATACTTGATATTAGAGGAGGTGTTCATGATGGATGAGAGAGAAAGACTTATTGTTGCCCTTGATGTTCCTTCATTTGAAGAGGCAGAGAAGATTGTAAAAATTCTTGGTGATGAGGTCATATTTTACAAAGTAGGACTCCAGTTATATACCTCTGCAGGTCCACAGATAATAAAATACCTGAAAGAACTGGGGAAAAAGGTATTTTTAGACCTGAAACTCCACGATATACCAAATACTGTTGCAGAAACTGTATCTGTTGCATCATCCTACAATGTGGACATGATGACAATACATACACTTGGTGGGTTTGAGATGATGGAGGTTGCACAGAAAAGGGCATGGAAGCCAGATGGCAACCAGATTATTCTGCTTGGTGTCACAATCCTTACAAGCCTTGACCAGG
>JAGGTX010000187.1 GCA_021163525.1 Caldifarciminota bacterium | reverse complement strand
CATGATGTATAGCACCTTCAAAATCTATACGAATGGGTCTAGCCATGGTTAGATTGTAACAGAAGAAAGAATAAAATCAAGAGAAAATGTTACTTGTTAATGACTGACCCCAAAGAAAAGGGGGGCAAAGCCCCCCTTGGTCTGGCTTCACAGGTTTTTTATACCACGCCGAATGCAAGCATTGCCTTTGCAACCTTGATGAACCCGGCAATGTTTGCACCAGCCAGATAGTTGCCTTTCTGGCCGTATGTCTCTGCTGCATCAAGGGCAGCCTTATGGATATTCTTCATGATCTTCTGAAGTTCCTCATCCACCTTCTCCCTTGGCCAGCTCAGCCTCTGGCTGTTCTGTGCCATCTCAAGGCCACTAACTGCAACACCGCCAGCATTTGCTGCCTTTGCAGGTCCATAAAGAACATTGTTGTCCAGATATATCTTTATAGCATCAAGCGTGGATGGCATGTTTGCCCCTTCACCAACACAGAAGCAACCATTGTTTACCAGTGCCTGAGCATGTTCACCATTTATCTCGTTCTGCGTTGCGCATGGAAGGGCAATATCAACCTTTACACCCTGTTCCTTAATCACATCCCAGACAGACTTTCCTTCATAGTAAGGCAGGTTGTATTTCTCTGCATACTCTTTGATTCTGCCCCTTCTCACATTCTTGAGTTCCATTATGAATGCCAGTTTATCAGGGGTTATTCCAGCCTCATCAACCACTGCTCCACTTGAATCAGAAACGGTGATTGCCTTACCACCAAGCTGGTTCACCTTCTCAATGGCATACTGGGCAACATTACCTGCACCACTTACTGCAACTTTCTTGCCCCTTAGGTCTGTTCCCCTTGTTGCAAGCATCTCATGAACAAAGTAAACAAGACCATAACCCGTTGCTTCAGGCCTTATCAGACTTCCACCATATTCAAGGCCCTTTCCAGTCAGGACACCGGTGTGCTCGTTCACAATTTTTTTGTAATAGCCATACATGTAGCCAATTTCCCTGCCACCAACACCAATGTCACCGGCAGGAACATCTGTGTCAGGCCCAATGTGTCTGAAAAGTTCCCTCATAAAGGCATAGCAGAACCTCATGACCTCTCTGTCTGACTTTCCTTTGGGGTCAAAGTCCGAACCGCCCTTTGCTCCACCCATTGCAAGCCCTGTAAGGGAGTTTTTGAATATCTGCTCAAAGCCCAGGAACTTGATGATACTGAGATTAACGGATGGATGGAATCTCAAACCACCCTTGTATGGACCTATTGCACCGTTGAACTGGACCCTGAAACCCCTGTTCACATGGATTTCACCCTTGTCATCCTCCCATGGAACCCTGAACATTACCACCCTGTCGGGCTCAACAATTCTTTCATAAATTTTCGCCTTTACAAATTCGGGGTGCTTTTCAACGGTTGGTTCAAGGGTCGTTAGAACTTCAGTAACCGCCTGAATAAATTCCTTCTGCTCTGGATCCTTCTCCTTCACCTTTGCAATAACATCCTGAATAACAGACATATCAACCTCCCTTTTTGTTTTTTTGTTAAAATTTTCACAATATTCTCTGTCTGGATACTAATAACATTTTAAAAGGAGATGTCAAGAGTTTTTCCGGGTAAATTTTCAGAGGCTTGACATTTAAAGTATGTGTGTTATCATTCTGCAAAAACGTGCTACACAAGGAGGTGAAGATGTTTTTTATTTTGTTTTCCTTTCTTGTTAAGTTTAATGTGGATTGTTTGAGAAATCCTATTCCTCAGGGTGGTCTTGTTGTTGTTGATACATTGAAGGTGCCGCTTAATGAAAAGGGTTCCGCCAGGTTGCGACTTGAACAGGGGGATTATTCCTTTACCCTTGCCCTGCCAGGTTATAAAATTCTTAAGGGAAGGATTGTTGTTGTGGGAGATACTACAATAACTCTTTTCCCTGAACCTATGAGTTATTACATCCCGGGCATAGTTGTCATTGCTGATAGATACAAAAAGAATGTCTCTGACATTTCTGCCTCTGTTGGATTTGTATCACGGGATGATATTGCACTCAGAGGAGCATTCACCACACCAGGTGCACTTGAACTCGTTCCAGGTGTCTCTGTTCAGAGAACAGGTTTGTACGGGAGGAGTGACATTGTTATAAGGGGTATAGGGACAAATGGCAGGAGGCTCGGAGTTTATGTTGATGGCAGGCCAGAGAAGATGACCCTTTTTGATTGCAGTGTAACACATACCCTCCCCCTGCACAATGTGGATAGAATTGAGATAGTGAAGGGACCATTTGCATCCCTCTACGGTTCAGAAGCAGAAGGGGGAGTGGTGAATATCATAACCAGAATACCAAAAACAGGGATACACCTACGGGGTGGAAGTTATAACACGAAAGAGATTGAAGTATCTGGAAGACTTGAATTACAACCGCATACAATCTGGGCAACGGTTAAGGGGATGAGGTCTGATGGCCATCTTGAGCACTCAAAGTTTTCTGGTGAGGATTATCAGGGTGGATTCACAGGTTCCATTCTTAACTGGTATTTGAAAGGCAGTTATAAATACTTTTCAGGCTGGAAGCAGGAGCCGCTTGCTGTTGGGGATACTGGAACGCCTTCCAGTGAACAGGATTACAGGAGGGGCTCTTTTGACCTTGAGATAAAGAGGAACATTCCTTTTGGGGAGATAAAGATTAAAGGTTTCAGAACCTTTGGACACCACATATTCAGTGATGGATGGGAATCCAGAGACAGAACAAATGGTCTTTTTCTTGATTATACTGTAATCGGTATAAAAAACTTAATGGGTGTTGCAGGGATTCAATACAGGGATGGGTACGGAGAGAGAATTGGCACGCCAGGGGCAGAGTTCTGGAAGAGTGATTTCAGCCCATTTGTTCATGGAAGTTTTGAATACGGATTCCTTATAATTACTGGTGGTGGAAGATATACAATATCAAATGTCTGTGGAAATGGTTCATCTGTTGAATACAAAATGCATGGGTATGATGGAGGCGTTGTTCTCAAGACACTTCTTGGTAAATTCAGGGCAAGGTATGATAAGGGATTCAAGATACCATCAATCAGTGAAACGTTTCTCTTCCCATCAGGTAATCCCTCTCTGAAACCAGAGAATATAAAGAACATGGAGGCAGGTTGGTCTTATAATCTGATGGGAAGGTTCTATGTTGACCTTTCCGTTTTTAACACATATACAGAGAACTTTATCAGGACTGTTCCAACCGGAAGTATGCCACCATTCAGGTTTGAGAATGCTGACACCCTGGATGAGAAGGGGGTTGAGGCAATGCTCAGGATTATCCCTCTAAATGGGTTTGATGTATCTGTGGGATATATTGCCTTAGATAGAGGAACAAAGACACTTGGTGTTCCCCTGAATACATGGAATTTTAAGGCCACATACACCTGCAATAACATAACTACCATGCTTGATGGAAGATGGGTTTATAATTACTTTTCAGGTGACAACTTTACATTACCCAGAAATGACTATATAGTTATAAATATGGGTATGAGGATGAATCTGTTTAAGAAGGGATATGTTCAGGTGAACATAGAGAATATATTGGATACAGATTACAGTGTATATGTGGATATTCCGGGTTCATCAGGATTTTACAGGATGCCGGGAAGGTCTTTTTATCTTTCAACAGGGTATGAGTTATGATAGCTTTACTTGCAGGTTTAACTGTTCTTGCTTCAACATCTGACATTGAGTATGTCCTATCACATCTTGGTGATGGAATTTTTGAGGTGCGAGAGATTGTGCCCGGTGGTATGTGCCCCGGGCACTTTGACCTATCTCCCAGAGATGCGTATCTATTGACAGATGGTGATATTCTCATATCCCATGGATGGGAGGGGTGGCTTAAGAAGGTTGAGAAACTTGAATCCCATCCTGAAATCTACAGGGTTAAGACAAAGGGGAACTGGATGGTTCCATGTGTTATGAAGGTTGCATGTGATGAACTCTATATCCTGATGAGGCAAAGGATAAGTGATTCTGTGAAATTAAAAAAACTTGAGCAAAACAGGAATTCCTTAATAGAACTGATTGATTCCCTTGATATGGAAATAAAACACCTTTCGTCCCCTTTGAAAGGAATCAGGGTTGTTTGTAATGAGTTTGTGAAGGACCAGCTGGAGTATCTGGGGATGGAAGTGGTTAAAACATTTCCTTCTGGAAGTGATGTAACACCTGAGAACATAAAAGAGGTTCTGAATACCAGGGATGTGAAGATTATTGTGGAGAATCTGCAGAGTGTTGGGAAGACGGGTGAGGTTATCTCAAGGGAGATGCAGATTCCCCTTGTTGTTATATCAAATTTTCCGTTGAATAATGATTATCAAGGCACAATGATCAGGAATGTGAAAAAGTTGCTTGAAATTTTGAGTAATGATTGAGATTAGGAATGTCTCAATTATAAGAGAAGGTATCTACATTCTGAAAGGGGTTAGCCTGAGCATAAAGAAGGGGGAGTTTGTTGCTATTGTAGGACCAAATGGTGCGGGTAAGACAACCCTTCTTGATGTTATAACAGGTTTTATCAAACCCACAGAGGGCGATGTGGTTATTAAGAATAAGAGGTTGGATAAAAAGATTTACACCGGTGAGAATATAGGATATGTATTTCAGGAGGAATACTCAAGGAGCAATATTCCCCTTACTGTTGAGGATGTGGTTAGTATTGGTGGATACAAAAGGGGCAGTAGTTTTTTCCATCTAAAAGGAAACCCCGGATTGATAGATAAGGCCCTTGAGGAGGTGGGAATAAGCAACCTGAAGCACAGGAGTGTGAGTAATCTTTCTGGTGGAGAGAGGAGGAAGGTATCCATTGCAAGGGAGTTGAGCAGGCAGGTGGATGCTCTGCTCCTTGATGAGGTCCTTGCCAATCTTGACCCTCCTGCCCAGATTGATATAAATGGGCTGATTCAAAGGCTGCATGAGGAACTTGGTATTACCATTGTCTTTGTAACCCATCTTTTGCATTATCTACCCGAAAGGGTGGAAAGGATAGTGGGGTTAAAAAATGGAGAGGTGCTTTTTGACAAACCGAGAAACAAAATCACGGGAAGGATGCTCACAGAACTGTATGGTTGTGATGGAAACAAACTGAGCAAGTATGTGGGAACTTTTAGGGTATAAGTTTTTCCAGCATGCACTCATTGCAGCCATCCTTGGAGGTGCATCCCTTGGAATAGTAGGTGTCTGGGTGGTTCTTATAGGTATTCCTTTTATTGGTGTCGCACTGTCCCATGCTGCATTTGCAGGTGGTGTTGTTGGGATGCTTCTTGGGATTAATCCTTTAATAATGGCATTTGTGTTTTCCCTTATTGCATCTTTATCCATTGGTCCCCTTTCAGAGAGGAGCAGGATTGAGCCAAACATCAGTATAGGTATCATATTTTCCCTTGTCCTGGGAATAGCCTTTCTTGGAATTGGATTTATGAAGGGCTCAAGGAATGAGGCATTATCTTTGATATGGGGAAGCATCTTAACTCTATCCCGATGGGATATACTCCTGATAACTGTGATTTTCTTTTTTATATTGTTGTTTCTTTTAAAATTCAATATGGAGATTAAGGCTATCATATACAATAAGAAGGTTGCCCATGTTGCTGGAATACCTGTTTCAAGAATCTTCTATCTCCTTCTTTTTGTCACAGGCTTTACTGTCACCGTGAATCTGAATACGGTTGGGGGTCTATTGATATTCAGTCTTCTTATAAATCCCTCATCAGCAGCATGCCTTATAGCAAAGAGAATTGAACAGATGTATCTGCTCTCTGCATTGTTTGGTGTTGTATCATGTGTATGTGGTTTGCTTATTTCAGCCCTTTTCAATGTGCCTTCAGGGAGTGTGATTATCATAGTCTCAAGTGTGATTTTCCTTGTAACCTTTCTCCTGAACAGGAGGAGGATTGCAGAAAAGAGAGTTTGATAGAATAGCGGACAGATGGAAGAATTCAGAGAAGGTTGAAAGGACTGCAAGGAGACTCCTGAGAAGATTCCTGAAGAAAAGAGATTTCACGATGATACTGGATGTGGGATGTGGAAAAGGGGTTCTTCTTCCCGTTCTGGAGGAATTTTTTAAGGATGCAAGAATAATTTGTCTTGATTTTTCAGAGGAGATGCTCAAGTCCCTGTCCCATCACTGTCAGAAAATTCAGAGCAGGGCAGAGGATATTCCCCTGAAACAGGGCACTGTTGACCTTCTCATATCAATGAATGCCTTTCCCCATTTTGAGGATAAGGAGAAGTTCATTAGGGAGGCATGGTGGGTTTTAAAGGAAGGTGGTGTGCTTGTTATACTCCATTCTATCAACAGGAAGAGGATAAACAGATTTCACAGGTCACTTAAAGGCTCTCTCAGGAATACCATGATGCCCTCACCAAGGCGTGTTCTGTCCATGATGAAAAAATCTGGATTTAAGACAAACTGGTATGAAGGGAAATATCTGATTATAATAGGGGAAAGGGTTGAAAATTTGACAGTTTGATAAATTTATAAATTGAGCCTCCGCCCCCAGAGAAAAAGATGTGGTATTGCTACCCGAGCAAATGCCTTCATATTTCACCCCTCTGCTCTTTAAAGATTTCCTTTATTTTAATTTTTAAATCAGGTATTTCTTTACTAATTATATTCCACACGATGTCGTAATCTACGACAAAGTAGCCGTGAATTAAACGGTGTCTCAATCTTGTGCCCAAGGTATGTCATTATATTTCTCCCTGATATCCATAGGAATTTGATTTGCTGCTTCACCTATAATCTCAAGATTTCTCACAACAGCATCCTTTGTTTTATCATCCTTAATAAAGCCATCGTAGGAGAGATCGGATACATATTTCTCGATTCTTTCAATGCACTCAAGTATATCATTGATAAAAAGCCTCCAATCCCTCTTAGACATACACAACATCCTCCTTTATGCTTTTCCAGAGCAGGGGTTTTTGCTTAACTGCTTTGATGGTAAGCAGATCAACCTTTATACCCAGAAGATTTTCAAGTTCATCCCAGAGTTCAAAAAACTTGAGACCGATGGGTTTTCCCAGTTCAACAAGTATATCTATATCACTAAGCGTATTCTGCTCCCCTCTCGCATAAGAGCCAAATATTCCTAAAATAACCACTCCATACTTTTTTCTAATTTCTTCTTCATGAGATGTGAGTATATCCTTTATCTCCTTAAGGGTCCTCATTCAAACAATCTCCAGAGTTGAATTGGTTATAATTTTTACTGTTGCATAGAAAGGCTTTTCTTTTAGAACCTGTTTGGGTAACATGACTTTTTCCTCCACTTCCTTTTTAAGCATGGTTAACTCTTTAATTTTTTATCACTATAAAATGTGGTTCTGATTTGTCAAGTTATAAATTTATAAATTTATCCTCCGTCCCTTGCGGTGTGCTTGCAAAGTTTGTAAATGTGCTTAAAATAATTATGAGAAAACGAAAAGGACAACTATGGGTCATGGTTATCTACAACTCAGATGGAAAGATATGAAGGAAAAAGATTATAAGTTATTGGTACATACATTTGATGAACCAGTATGTCTGGTGGATGAGGATATGAGGCTGATAGAAGCCAACAGTGGATTTTTATTTTTTCTTGAAACTTCAATGAGTGAGCTGGCTGGAAAATTTCTTTTTGCAAGTTTGTTAGGAAAAAAGGGAAGGGTCAAAGATGATGAGTGCAGAATATTAATAAAAAAGATTCGTAAAGGAGAAGTAATTGAATATAAGCATAAAGGTCAGGAGCGAAAATTTTTATTATTTCCTGTAACTCCCAGAGATTCAGAAAAAAGATTTGGTTACATTATGTTACTCACCAAACAAGGGAAGTATGATACAGATACAGGATTTGGATTACACGATTATGTTGAAATAATCTCCCATATTTACGGATATATTTATCTTCTTTCAAAGGATGGACAGATACTGAAAGAAATACTCCCTTCCCCTGGTGTGGATGATAAATACCAGATTGCAGGTAAAAGACCACAGGAATTTCTTGATAAGAAAGAAGCGGCAATGATACTTGAGAAAATAAAGAAAACCGTGAAGAGACAAATAATAACAGAGTGTGAGATTGAATGGGGTTCTGCCGGGAGGAAAGAATTTTATAAGGTTAAATTCGTTCCTTTCAGAAAACACAATGTTTTAGCATATGTCCATGACATTACCGGGCAAAAAATGGCTGAAAGGGAGAAGGATAAATTTAGAGAGATGTTTTATCAGTCCCAGAAACTTGAAAGTATTGGCAGGTTGACTGCTTATATTGCCCATGATTTTAATAATTTATTACAGATAGTTCGTTCTAATGCAGAGATGTTAAAAGAGTTTAAATCCCCCGTAGATTGGAATGAAGCCAGAATTTGCATTGAAGAAATATTGAAAGCAGTTGATTCGTCTTCAACGATGATAAAGGCCCTTTTAACCTTCTCTGGTAAGCACCCTCATTCTCCGGAAGTTGTTAATCTCAGAGAGGAGATTAAGAACCTTCTGCCCATGTTCAGGAAGGTAACAGGAGAAAGAATAAGGGTCAGATTTTCATCTGAGAAAAATCTATGGAAGGTTTTTATAGATCCTTCTAATCTTGAAAATATACTGATGAATCTTGTTGTGAATGCAATTGATGCAATATCTGGCCAGGGAGAAATTATTATAAGCCTTACAAATTCAACAGTTGATGATATTGGATTAAAGGATCTGATGGTGTTTCATCCTGGTGATTATGTTTTATTGACGGTCTCAGATACAGGAATTGGAATGGATGAAGATACGATAACCCATATCTTTGAACCATTTTTTACAACAAAGGAAAAAGGGAAGGGCACAGGATTAGGGCTTTCCACTGTATACGGACTTGTCAAACAGAACAAAGGCTATATTAAGGTCTTTAGCGAGAAAGGAAAGGGAACCACCTTTGAAATATACTTTCCGAGATACTCCGGAAAACTGGGTAAACAAAATCTGGTCAAAAAGAGGTATAGCCTGTTTAAGCCAGACGAAATTAACATTTTGCTTGTGGAGGATGAAGAGATGGCATTGAAGGCTTTAACTTCTCTATTAGAGAGGAAAGGTTTTAAAGTTTATCCAGCAAATTCTCCCTTATTTGCGATTAAGATTGCTGAGAAACACCATATAGACTTATTAATTACAGATGTGGTGATGCCTGAAATGAATGGGGTTCAACTTTCCAGAAAACTTAAGGAAAAAAATCCCTCTTTGAAAGTTATTTTTATGTCTGGTTATCCAGCAGATATTGTTGCGAAGGATGGCAGGTTAAAGTCTGTTGAAAATTATCTGAGAAAGCCATTTTCCCTTGACCAATTGCTCTCCATGATTGAAAATATCTTAAAAGAAAAACGCATTTAAAAATCACTTGAAAAATTTTCTCTTTATTTTTATAATATAGACATGGAAATAAAGAACTACCTTGAAGAGTTTGTTGAGGAACTTGCAAAAGAACAACTCCAGAAGGTTCCTGAACTGGCAGGGAATGAACGGGCATTGATGGATGTAATGGCACTTGCCCTGAACAATCTGAAACCCATGTATGTGGTTTCAGATGCAGGTCACATCCTCACAGAGGTTAAATTGTCCTCTGAACAAATAAGGGCGAAGGTGCTTGTTGCAGTTCTCCAGGCAATAGACACGGTTAAAAGGAATCCAAGGATTTAGCAAATGCCCCTTCTTGATATATACAGAAACCTGCCAGTTGAGGTGGTGGGAGGTGAGGGATGCAGGTTATATGATTTTAATGGAAAGAAGTATATAGACCTTACTTCAGGACTTGGGGTGAATATTCTTGGATATAATGTTCCAGAAATAAATCAGGTTCTGTCCAGAGCACATTCAGTTTTACACGTCTCCAATTTATTCCTGGATAGGCTAAAAGAGGGGATTGCTTCAAGGCTGGAAAGGCTTACAGGAATGGATTATACATTTTTCACGAATTCAGGCACAGAGGCAGTTGAGGCCAGTATAAAATTTGCCTGGAAAACAAAAAAGGGGAAAATAATAGCTTTTGAGGGTTCTTTCCATGGCAGGACACTTGGTTCGTGGAGCCTGTCGCACATATTGAGAAACCAGCAATTCCCTGGAATAAATGCTGAAATTGAATTCATCCCATTTGACAGGCCTGAAATTCTTGAAAAAAATAGTGATGCTGCAATCCTCATATTTGAACCAATTCAGGGTTCTGGTGGTGTGAGACCAATCAGTAGTGAAATGGCAGAGGCAATTAAGTCCATTCAGAGAAGGGGCGTTATTGTGATTGCTGACGAGGTTCAATCTGGAATGGGAAGAACGGGTGAGTTTATCTGCTCACAACACTATGGAATAAAACCCGATATTGTCCTTCTTGGCAAAGGTCTTGGTGGAGGGCTTCCCTTAGGTGCTGTTTTAGTGAACAAGTCTATTGCTGAAAATGTAAAAAGGGGTGAGCATGGTAGCACAATGGGCGGTAACCATCTTGCACTTATGCTGTCAAGGGTATTTCTGGATAGGATAGAAAATGGTCTGATGGAGAGGGTGGGTGAGTTGGGTAGGTATGTTTTTGAACAATACAGGGAGGGTTTTGATTTGAGAGGGAAGGGGCTTTTCATCGGGATAGAGACAAATCAGGAAGATATGGATTTGAAATTGCTTGAGAGGGGGTTCATAGTGAGTGTGGTTAGACGGAACATAATAAGACTCCTTCCCCCTTATATAATTGATATAGCGATAATTGATAAATTCTTTAATGAACTTCAGGAGGTTTGCCTTGAAGGTGGTTAAGTTTGGTGGAACATCCATTCAGACATCTGAGAGAATGAAACTTGCTGGCAGGAGCATAAAAAAACTGGTTGAGAAAGGGGAAAGGGTTTTTGTTGTGGTTTCGGCCATGGGAAATGAGACAGACAGGCTTATTGGTATGCTGAATGATGCAGGGATACCTCAGAATGCATGGTTTCTTGCGGTTGGAGAAATAAAGAGCGCAAGATTTCTCACCCTTGTTTTGAGGGGCATGGGGGTTGAGGTTGAGGAGGTTGAGCCCCAGGACCCACTATGGCCTGTTGTTGTTGAAAATGGAGAACCTGTGATAAACGAGGGGAGAAGGAGGATAGAGAAATTACTTGAACAGAAAAATCAGGCAGAGGTTTTTGTTATTCCCGGTTTCATATGCACAGGGATGGATGGAACAATGGATACACTTGGTCGCGGAGGGAGTGATACCACCGCCTTTATAATCGGTAGGTTGGTTGATGCAGATGAAGTCATAATTGTGACCGATGTTGAGGGTGTTTACAATGCAGACCCAAATATCTTTCCCACAGAAAGGATAAAAAGAATACATGCGGATAAACTTTCAGACCTGTCGGCATTTGGTGCTGGTGTAATACACCCTGATGCCCTGAAGCACAAGGGAGAGAAACAGAGGTCAAAGATTATGCATTTTAAATTTGGAGACCTTGAATATGAAGGCACATACATCTTTGGAGAGGTTGAGAGAAAGATTTTTCTCCTGAAGGAGATTCTTGCACTTGTGACAGTTCACAGGAGGGGAATACTTGAAAAAAATAACGATTTGTTGAAGGTTATACCCGATATAAGGATTTACGGGATAACAACGGGAATAGATTATACAGGGTTTTATGTAAAGGATAATGATGCAAATGCCTTTGCGAACAGCATGCTTGAACATTTCAAGGGCATTGAACTGACAATAAGAAGGGAAATCTGTATGGTGGTGTTTAAGAAGGAAAGCCCAAGGGATAGACCAGGGCTTGTGAGTTCAATTCTGGACAAATTGAAAAAACATGGTATAAATCTTGTTGAAATATCCAGTATTGGAAGAGAGGTTCAGGTTT
>JAGGTX010000064.1 GCA_021163525.1 Caldifarciminota bacterium | reverse complement strand
CCTTTAATCCCTGTGATATAAAATTTGGCAGAACCCTTCTGTCATCAGGGTCCATGTATGGCCCATAGGTATTAAAAATCCTTGCAATCCTTGTGTCAACATTGTATTTTCTGTGATATGCCATCATCAGTGCCTCAGCATACCTCTTTGATTCATCATAGCAACTCCTTGGACCTATGGGTGAAACATTACCCCTGTAATCCTCATTCTGTGGATGAACCTCAGGGTCTCCATATACCTCTGATGTTGATGAGAAAAGGATTCTTGCATTCTTCTCCTTAGCGTATTCAAGCATGTTGATTGTGCCAATTCCACCTGTTTTGAGTGTTTCTACTGGGTGGTTCAAGTAGTGGTAAACACTCCCTATTGAGGCAAGGTGGAAAATCCAGTCAACATCTCCGTAATCTGCGGGCTCATTAATATCCTGCTCAAAAAAAACAAAGTTCTCTTTATCCAGTAAATCCTCAATATTCTCCTTTTTTCCTGTTATCAGGTTATCAACACATATTACATAGTGGCCTTCAGATAAAAGCCTTCTTACCAGATTTGTTCCTATGAAACCAGCACCACCAGTGACAAGCAACCTCATTCTGGTCTCACCCTGAAGAAGGTTTTTTTACCAAACTTAATCACATATTCCCTGTCAACTGTAATCTCCAGGTCTGTATCAGTAACCTTTTCACCATCAATCTTCAGTCCACCCTGCTTTATAACCCTTCTTATATCACTTGAAGAAAGACCTGTTATTGACCTTATCACCTTAACAATCCAGACCCTCTCACCTTCAGGATAAACCACCTCCTCCATGTCTTCAGGGAGTTCCCTTTTTGAGAAAACTTTTATAAAATTCTCCCTTGTCTTTTTTGCTGCTGTTTCTGAATGGTACATCCTCACAATGGTCTCTGCAAGATCAAGTTTTATATCCCTGGGGTTTACATCCTTATCCTTCAAACTTCTCTCTATTTTTTCCAGTTCTTCATTGTCCAGGTCGGTGCAGAGGATGAAGTACTTCATTATCAATGCATCCGGTATGGACATAATCTTTCCGAACATCTGGTCAGGTGGCTCATTTATACCCACATAATTACCATAGGACTTGCTCATCTTCAACTTTCCATCAAGCCCTTCAAGTAAAGGAAGAAGGAACACAACCTGGGGCCTCTGTCCGAACTCCCTCTGGAGGTCTCTGCCCAGAAGATGGTTGAATCTCTGGTCAGTCCCACCAAGCTCAACATCTGCCCTTATGGCAACAGAATCGTATGCCTGGAACAGTGGATATAGTATCTCGTGCAAAGAGATAGGGACATTCTCCTTCATTCGCTTTTCAAAGTCATCCCTTTCAAGTATCCTTGCAACCGTTGTTTTTGCGGCAAGTTTTATAATGTCCTTTGAGGTCAGTCTACCAAGCCACTCACTGTTGTATCTGAACTCAAGGTTATCTTCCTTCAGGATTTTCAGTATCTGCTCCTTATACTGTTCCATATTCTTCTTCACCTCTTCTTCCGTAAGTGGTGGCCTTGTCTTTGACCTGCCTGAGGGGTCACCTATCATTGCGGTAAAATCACCAACAACAAGAACAGCTGTATGCCCAAAATCCTGAAACTGCCTCATCTTTCTAAGGGGAACAGAGAATCCAAGATGAATGTCTGGTGCAGTTGGGTCAATCCCCAGTTTCACCCTTAACTTCTCACCTTTTTTTATCCGTTCTTCAAACTCCTCAATGGGTATTATGTCTGCTGCTCCCCTTTTCAATGCAACCAGTTCATCCATTATTTATTCCCTGTTGGTATCTGTAAAAGGGGTGTGAGGTTCTTATCAAATGGGGCGATAATAACCGTGTTGTTGGGCGAGTTAATAAGTTCCTTCAGTGTCTGTATATAATACCACTGGAGATATGAATTTGTAAGTGAATTTGCAATGATTCGCTGCGCCCGTGCTATCCCCTCTGCCTCAATCCTCTTTCTCTTTGCTTCCTGTTCCTCCTTCTGTAAAACATACTTCATTTTCTGGGCTTCCTGTTCAGCAGCAATCTTCTCATCAATGGCATTCTTCACCTTTGGAGGAAGGCTCACATTCCTGAGTAGAACATTCTCCACTATAATACCCCTTGGCTTTAGATTCTGAACAAGTTCATCAAAGATTTCCTTTGAAACCTTCTCCCTGTTTGAAGAATAAATATCATTAACAGAGTAAGTTGCAGCTACATTCCTTATTGAAGTCCTGATTGCTGGTCTCACAATCTTTTTCACATAGTCTTCTCCAATATCCCTGTAAACCTTCCATGCTGTTTCAGGTTGAAGATGGAACCATACAGTTACATCAAGGTCAACGGAAAGCCCTTCCTTTGTCAGTGCGGTAATGGCATCATCCCCCCTTACAAGACCCTCTTCACGCTTTTTACTCATGGTGTATTCCTGAGTTCTTATACTCATCTTCTCAATTGTAACAAGGGGATTAACAAGGTGAAGACCACTATGCAACACCTCTTCTTTTACCTTGCCGAAAAGGATCTGAACACCGACCTCTCCAGGCCCGACAAGTCTCACCATGGCAAGGATAAAAAAGATCCCTGCCAGTGCAAAAGGAATGAAGGAAAAACCTTTGAGCCTTCCCTCAAAGCTTCCAAGTAAAAAAATAACACCAATTATCAAAGCAATTACGGTCAGAAAAATAAGCATGGTTCCACCCCCATTAAAGAAAATGGCGGCGCAGGGATTCGAACCCCGGACACGCGGATTATGATTCCGCTGCTCTGGCCAACTGAGCTACGCCGCCTGACACGCATAAATATAAAATTCCAAAAGATTATGTCAAGTGGGCTATTCCCCATCAACAACAATCATTGTTATGGTTTTACCAGCATCTGGGATTAAGACTGGATTATTCACAATCACATCCCCTGGTAGATGTCCAACATTTATGGTGGAAAGATTGATAAGAACATACGCCTGCATATCTACCTCCCTGTTTTTCCCCAGTATACAGAGAAGGAATTAAAAAATCAAGACTTAAACCATTCATCTCACTGATATAACTCATAACAATCCAATATAAATACTATCAGGATTGAATATAGAAAACCGGGAAAACTCTTACTGCCCCAGGTACAACAGTGGCAATTAGAGGCAACCTTCCTGGTGTTTCTCCATCCATCTCAAATGTTGTTTTCCCCTTCACAGTAACCCTTCTGCCTTTAAACGCATGAACCTCTGGCCTTTTTAGATGTGTTCCCTGATAAAGACGGGGTATATTCTGAATGAACTTAAAAAGGGAGAGTTTCTCTATAACCACCACATCGAGCACACCATCATTCTCCTTTGAATAAGGAGACATGAACATGCCACCACCTGTGTATCTTCCATTGGCAATGGCAAGGTCAAGAATTAGATAACTCCCCTTGAATTCACCATCAATAAAAAGTTCTACTCCAGCCCCATGAAAAAGTGGGAAGGCAATGAATGTGGAAAACATGAACTTCAGATATCCACCAAGTTCCCTTGGAAGTTTATATGCCGTCCTTGCCACAAGGCCACCCAATCCTATGTTGATCATGTTTATGCAGTATCTTACGCTTCTCCTACCTTCAAAATCAACAAATTCTGTCCTTATAACATCAATCCTTTCAGGCATTTTTATGGTCTTCATGGTATCCCCTGATGACCCTGAAAGAAACAGTCCAAGTGAAGCCTCAGGATTTATGAGTCGGTCATTCTCAAAGAATCCATTAAGGACTTCATTGAAGGTTCCATCACCACCCATGGCAATAATTTCTTTTGCACCTTCCTTAATTGCCTGCCTTGCAAGAACAGTGGAATGGCCTGGATACCTTGAGATATAAAATTTTACATCATTCCCGAAGATTCGCTTGATGTCCCCAT
>JAGGTX010000132.1 GCA_021163525.1 Caldifarciminota bacterium | reverse complement strand
TCGCAGATGCAGCAACCGCATATGTTGGTGGATTTGCTGTATTCTCAACCCTTGGATACTATGCACACCTCAAGGGTGTTCCAGTATCACAGGTTATGAAGAGCGGGCCTGAACTCGCCTTTGTCACCTATCCAACAATCATAAATCATCTGCCTTTTGCCCCTCTATTTGGTGTTCTCTTCTTCCTCATGCTCCTTACACTCGCAATAGATTCTGCATTCTCTCTTGTTGAATCTGTTGTTGCCAGTATTATGGACAAGTTCGGGGTCAGAAGGTGGAAGGCAAACATTGGGGTTGCTGTTGCTGGTTTTCTCATAGGTATACTATACACAACAGGAGGTGGTCTTTACTGGCTTGATGTGGTTGACCATTTCATGAACAACTATGGCCTCTTCCTTGTAGGGCTCCTTGAGTCCGTGATAATTGCATATTTTTACAGGGCAGAAAACATGAGGAGATTTGCCAATTCAGTGAGTGAAAGGCAGATTGGAAAGTGGTGGAACTTCTCCATAAAATGGATTGTCCCCATTGCTGCACTTGTTCTCCTCGTATTCTCCTTCACAGGAACAATTCTCTCACCATATGGTGGTTATCCCAGAAGGGCTGAATTCCTTGGGGGATGGCTTGTGCTTGGTATCTTTTTAATAGCCTCCCTTATTCTTTCAAGATGCAAAAAAGGGGGTGAAGCATGAGTTTTGGCGGATGGTTCACATTTGTGTTTGCAACGGTTGTTCTCTTTGGTGGGATAATTCAATGCATTGTTATAGCACTCAGGAAGTAGTATGGATGAAAGGTTGATGTTTCTCTTTAAGAGGAGAAGCATAAGGGCTTTTCACAGGGATAAATCGGTTGAGGAAAAGGATATAAAGGCACTGCTTGAGGCAGGTATGTCTGCCCCTTCTGCAAGGAATCTTAAACCCTGGCACTTCATTGTTGTTACAGACAGGGAGATGCTTGATAAATTATCTGTTGCACATCCATACGCTGAAATGTTGAGGCAGGCAACACTCTGCATTGCAGTTTGTGCTGACCCGGAGATTTCAGAGAGATACTGGGTTCAGGATTGCTCCGCTGCAACAGAAAACATCCTGATTGCTGCTGCAAACATAGGTCTTGGGGCCGTGTGGCTTGGATGCCATCCAAGGGAGGAGAGAAAAAAGGCAATAAAGCCATTGCTTGGTATTCCTGACAATATAGAACTCCACTCATTGATAGCAATTGGACACCCTGCAGAGGAGAAAGAGCCAAGAACCCAGTATGATGAGACAAGGGTTCACAGGGAAAGGTGGTAAGTTTTATTCTGCCATTATAATGGGTTTATAACCCCTTCTTTCAACCCTTTCTGATTTGAAGTGGGAAACAAGCCTTCTTATTTTTCCCTCAACAGAGACCGAGTACTTGACAGAGGGCCTTCCCCTGTATGAATAAACTATCAGGTAGGGATAATCAATCCCTTCTTCCCCCGTTGCAAGCCTTATGTAGCCCACAGGGACAAAGCAGGAATGTCCCTGTGGTTCAAGTTCTGCCCAACCACATGTTGGAAATCTGATTTCACACCACTGGTGGAGGTCTTCAAATGAGGAGAACCTCACAGAGTAGATAAGGTTGTCCTTTCTGAATGTGTACTTTTTATCATCCTCAAGGCTTATCCCTGTAACAAGACGGGATTCAACACCAGATGCACGGAAGAGGGATACAGCAAGTGCAGAGATACCCATGCAGTTTCCACTCCCGTCTTTCAGTGTATTCACCGCATCCTCGTTGCCGTAGATGTAATAATCTATGTTGTTACCAATGTAATAAACAATCTGGTTGGAAATATCCTTTATTGTGTAATGTCCCATTGCAAGCCTCTCTGCAAGGGATATGATTTCCTTATAATCGGGTCTTATGCTCTTTGTCTTTTCCATGATGGGCTTACCTGGCCTATCATCGGGAATATCCTCAAGGTTGATTCCCCTCTCCACAGAGAAGTTAACCCTAATTGTGCAAACTGTATTTGATATCCTGCCGTATCTTACCTTCAAGAAACTTCCAGTCTTCTTTATTAAAATTTTCTTACCTTTTGGAGAAGGCTGGATTGAGTAATCTGTTGATAATACCTTCTGGTAGGTTGTGCAACCCCGATAGTTAACTGGAAGGGGCAGATGGATAATCATATAGTCCAGGTTTCCCCTTACAACAACCTTCAGGGTATATACACCGCTGAGTTCTGCCTTTTCAAGGCCTCTGATGTAGAATATTGAAAAGAAGATAAGGTGAATCATTTTGTGGCAAGGGCAAAAAGCTCAGTGGCATTCTCGTTGTAAGGAACGCCCTCAAGACCTCCCAGGAGTTTTATCTGATGGAAGCCCGAGTGGAGCAGGATTGAATGGATCTCTGTTCCGGAGAAAAGCCTCATCTTTGTATCAAACTCAATCCTCTTTCTGTACTTCAAAACAGTCCAGTGTGTGATTATACTCTCCCAGTTTTCCGTGATTGTATTCTCAATGAGATAATATGTGTGTTTAATATTTGTCCATTCCTTTTTCAGAAATTTTTTGAGGGAGAGTTCTTTCCCATTGAGAAGCAAGAGGAACTTCCCACCATTCTTCAAAGACCTGAACATGTTTTTTATCACCCTGAAATCGTCCTCCCTCTCCTCAAAGTAACCAAAGGGAATAGATGTATGGATTATCAAATCGTAGTATTCAGACCTTGAGAAGTTTCTAATATCATCGTTGATAAATTCTATCTCTACCCCTTCTTTTTTTGCAAGTTTCTTTGCATTCTCAATGAATGGTTTCATTACCTCAATGGAGGTAACCTTGAACCCCCTTCTTGCAAATTCAATGGAGAAGAACCCTTCACGGGAAGAAATATCCAGAACCCTTGACCCAGGCTCTATTCCGGTGAGTTCAACAATCCTCTCAACATATTCGAAAACCTTCGCTCTATCAGGAGAAAGTATTCCCTTCAGTAGTTTCCATATCTCCTCATCAGTAAACCACACATACATATATGCATTTTAACAGAAAAAACAAAAAAGGTCAAGGGAAAATTGAATCAATGATGGATTTTTATTGATGATGGCCTGGAATAAAATGGAATAATCTCAGGTTCCAGGCTGGGTTTTATAACCTCCGTCCATTAAAAGGTGTAGGATAACTGGACATAGGTGTGATTGTGAAGACGATTGATGCCATTCTTAATACCTGAAATGTCATCCAGTTCAATACCCTCAATGATTGAAAAGTGTGTTTTTTTATTGAAATCAAAACCAGGTTCAACAACCCCCCTTGCCTCTGTGTTCCTTGAAATGGCACCATTCTCTCCAATTGTCCTTGAGGAGAACTGCAAACCCAGTGTTACAAAGGGTATACCAAAGCACTTTTTCCAGAAGGCGTTAAAGAGAAGATACCTTCTCCAGTAGTTTAGTGTATCAGAAAAGTATCTGTGCATCTCAATTGAAGGACCAATCTGGATATAATTTTTACTATTCCAGTTGTATCTTAAGAACAAAAGGCCAAGCAAGGAGTTTTCGTAGTAGTTCTCCACATCAGGCAGTATCAATGAGACGCTGTTATCAGAAACCCATACATTGGATTCACGAAACTTCAGGTAAATATCTGTTCCCAGTCTTTTATTTATGCTGAAATAGTTCCTTAATTCAATATGGGATTCTCCCTGGTATATTGAGCCAATATGGACTCCGTTATGAACCACAACCTTCTTACAGGTAAAAATTTTCATTATATCCAATTTGGTATATCCGCGTTGTTTGAGAAAGAGTTTAACCGATGCAGTTATGGGATATCTGACAAAGGGTGTCTCTGTTGTTAGTTCAACCTTTGAAAGGTAATAATTATTATCAAACTGATAAACCCCCATGTCTGCTTCAATCCAGAGGTTGTCAAGTTCTATCCCATAACCAATCCCTGCCTCATCATCCTTCTTTGAGAATGATGGGATAACATAGATGTTCAGGTAGTGCATCCCATTGATTAATCTCAGGGAAAATCTATGCGTTTCAATATTCAACCTGTAATCATCCACCTTTTGATACTCATATAAAAATCTCATGTTCCTGTATATCCTGGCATTGAAACCTGCCTGGTATTCCTGATACCAGTTTTCAAGGTCAAGACAACCCTGCAAAGTCCTGAACCCATTGTAGGGCAACATAAATGAGGAATCCCATTCAACAGGGAAAACCCCTGCTGTCATATCCATTGCATACAGTGTATTGGAATCCCCTGTGAAAAGTATCAAAAGAATTATCATTTAACCTTAACCACCTTTCCCTTTTTTATCTTACCGCCAGTTGAGAATACATAGAAATATATACCTGCTGGGTGGCTTTTACCAAAACTTAAAAACAATCTCCTGGAGCCTTCAACATTCACAATCCTTCTTCCAGTGGCATCAAATATCATGAAAGTAAATCTTCCTTCTGTATTTGCATAAAAAGTGGTGTATGCAGTAAATACATTTCTGGAAACCCTAAAAATAAATCTCCCCTCAGGCACTATCACTGTATCCCTGTTTATATGCAGTGGTGAGGGGATAACAACAACACCTATATTTATATTCTCTCCAAAGAGATTGCCTTTACGAGAAAAATTAAAGGTCTCACTGAAATATGATGTATCATTAACAATAGGAGCCCTGCATATAAAGTTCCTGTAAAATGTCTGGCCAGGAAGGCCATCATATCCTCCTGTTGGAACAGATGTGGAATCTATCCAGGTTAGTGAGTCAAAGAATGGGGATGGAGAACCTGTTACACAAAGAACAAGTGAGTCAAAAGGGGAATAACCTGTATTGTAAGTATGGATGGAAACGGTGAATGTATCACCAGAATAAACCGTGTCCCTGTAATAAACACCATTCACAAGCCCATTGTAGAGATTGTAATCCTCCGGTTTTACATGCATATTAGCATAACTGGCAGTGTAACACCATCCATAAGTATTACCATCTATGTCTGGAAGATAAACCCTTGACCATCCTCCATCAATAGAATCAACCACAAAACACTGGCCAGAGGCAAACTGGGTTATAATATTATAAGAGGTAGAAGGACCTTCCCTTACATTAAGAAGGGATGCAGTTATTCTCGCAATGGTATCACCTGTTGAACCCTTCAAATACTGGGCATTTGTTCCATCCCCTCCATACATCCATCCATAGTAGGAACCAGAAGCAGATGGGAAGTAAACCTTATACCAGTTCCCCTTCCTCATAAAGGCAACAAATTTCTGCCCCTGTGAACCATAGGATAGAACAGGATAAGATGTTGATGGCCCATCCCTTATGTTCAGTCCACCTGCAACAACTTCAACAACATAGTGATGTTCAGGAGGTTCATACCATAGTTTTGACTCAATTGTGTTCCAGAGGTCATCATAACCATCATCATAACCCAGTGCCCAGCAACCAGCACCCTGGAGCATGCTATCATTCACAAGGTCTATCTTAAGACCTATTGAAACAGAGTCATCATACCAGCATTGATGCCATCCATCATCAGAAACATAGTAATTGTACCAGGGGGTGAGGGAATATGTATCCCATAGTCTTCCATAACTTGAGGCATTGGAAACAGCATCCTTGAAAATCACAACATCCCCATTTCCCCTTGTTGTGTCTGCTGAGGACCCTATTTCATCGTCCTCAGTTGGCCAATCTATTCCATAGTAGGGCATTCCAAGAATCATCTTCTCCCTTTCGGCACCATAATCAATGTAATCACCAATTGTTGTGTTTATGGCATAGTATCCCCAGAAGGAAGAATTTACCGTGGGGGAAACAGGACCTGCTGTTGAAGAACCGTTGTAGTGATAATTGTATCCCATTATAAACAATCCATCTGAATGAGCAGATAGATAGGCATAATCATATCCTGGATGCCATGAAGGCACAGCAGGCATGGCAATATATAGTTCTTTCCTTCCATCAGGGTGATTGATGAGTTCATAATAAAGGTCATTTATGAATCGTGAAAAACTATCTTTAACAGAAGAAGTAACAAATTCAAAATCAATATTTGCTCCGTCAATACCATATGCGGATATCAAACTCACAATACTGTCAATGGCAGTCAGCCTTGCAGATGCATTGTTAAGGAAGGTTGAAACATTTGTGGTATCAAAGATGGTGAATGTAATATGTACTTTAACACCCCTGGGATGTGCTTGGTTCACAATACTTGTGAAATTGGAAGGATTGGGTATTGCACCTGTCATGCCTGTATTTGGGTCAATACTGACGGAGAAATAGGCAATATGGGTAAGCAGTTGGTATCTGAAATTTCCATATGTTGATGTGCCTACCCAGTATGGAAGATAACCATAGTATGTTTTCTGAAGCCCTTTTCTTTGTTCTAAAGGTACATGGAAGGGAGCAGGTCTGCCGAATTCAGCAAATGGCCTGTATATGGAATCCTGATACTGGTGTATGTTCAGCGATAGGAGGAATAAAACCATCTTCTAAGCCATACAAGAACAACAATCATTATAAAAATAATGAAGCCTGTTAGGATGGTTCCAAAGGTCAGTCTGAACCTGTCAATCTCCTTTGCCTTTGACTCCTGTTCTTTTTTTAATCCTGATTGGGTATCAACAGTGCCTGATTTTAAGGTTTCTGCATGCTGTTCATATTGAAGCCTATGAATGGACTTAAAACCATCCGGCTTTTCTGCTGGCATTTGAAAAAGCAGTATAAAAACAAGCATATAAAATTATACCAATGAGCAAGCCCATGTCAACTGGGGAACATATTTATGAATGTTCCAGATATCCAATGCCATATTTCCATTCCACAAGAGCATTCTTTCTCCATTGACTTATATAGATACTTCTATATATTATTCAAAAGCAATGTCAAAGGAGGTGATGATGCACCATTATTATTCTTTAACTGAAGAAGAAATAATGATAAAAGAGGTGGCAAGGAAATTTGCAGAAGAAAGGGTTAAGCCCGTCAGGCAGGAACTTGACGAAAAGGGAGAATTCCCTCACGAACTGATGAAAGAAATTGCAGACCTTGACCTTTTGAGGGTCTTTATACCAGAGGAATATGAAGGGCTTGGAATGGGAATTATGGGGATGAGTATAGCAACAGAGGAGATAGCAAGGATTGACGGTGCTGTGGCAATATGCTATGCTGCAAATGGGCTTGGTGCAACCCCTATTATTCTCTATGGTAATGAGGAACAGAAAAAGAAATACCTTCCCAGAGTAGCATCGGGTGAAATGACAGCAGCTTTTGCATTAACAGAACCAGAGGCAGGGTCTGATGCCTCAAATGTGAAAACACGGGCTGTGAAGGATGGAGACCATTACATACTGAATGGTAACAAGATATTCATCACCAATGGTGGTGAGGCCGATGTTTATGTTGTTATTGCTTCAACCAGTCCTGAAAGGGGCGCAAGGGGGCTCTCTGCATTTATCGTTGAGAAGGGAACACCAGGATTTTCCTTTGGTAAAAAAGAGAACAAGATGGGGATAAGGGCATCTACAACAAGGGAACTCGTTTTTGAGGACTGTAAGGTTCCAGCAGAAAATCTTTTAGGCAAAGAAGGTTTTGGTTTTATTATAACAATGAAGACCTTTGATAAAACAAGGGTCGGTGTGGCTGCTCAGGCACTTGGTATTGCTCAGGGAGCCTTTGAGGAGGCAGCAAATTATGCAAAGACAAGGGTTCAATTCGGGAAAAAGATTATTGAGTTTCAGGGCATCCAGTTTATGCTTGCTGATATGGCGACACAGATTGAGGCAGCAAGGGCATTAACATACACTGCTGCCCGGTATGTTGATAGTGGTGCAAAGGATATTGGAAAGATTTCTGCAATGGCAAAGATGTATGCGAGTGATGTTGCAATGAAGGTAACGGTTGATGCTGTTCAGATTTTCGGTGGTTATGGGTATATGAAAGAGTATCCCGTTGAGAAGATGATGAGGGATGCAAAGATAACCCAGATTTACGAAGGAACAAATCAGATTCAAAGGCTCGTCATTGCCTCCCATATAATTAAAGAGGCAATGGGCAGTGAATAAAAAAGGGGGCCTGAAGCCCCCTTTATTTTTTATCAAATAAATTCTTTGCCGTAAGCAAAGCGACAACTCCATATAACAACATACCTGCTTCCATTGAGAAAACACACATGAGGGGTATGCCAGGTGCTGCAATAAGAGCCATGATGAAGAATCAAGGTGCAATTCTCCCTGATATAAGCATTGCTCCAACATTCCATTAATCAGGGTCTCCACTCCCATAACTATTTTTGCAAAAACAAGATTTGAAAGCACTACCATTGACACCATTGTAAGACCCCCGAATATCCCTCTCTTTAGTGAAACCGATGTTCCTGGAAGGGGTTTCAACCTTCCTTTCAAGGTTCCAAAGTCAGTTTCTACATTTCACTCAATATACCAAGCCTCACCCTTTCATGGATTACATTATCAAGTTCTTCATATTCTTCGGACATTTCACTCTTCGTCACTACTGCCAAAATAAAAGTTTATAGAGGCATAAGGGGCTGAAAGTTTTACCTCTGGACCACCTAAAACCTGATGCCCATCATCCAGTTT
>JAGGTX010000131.1 GCA_021163525.1 Caldifarciminota bacterium | reverse complement strand
GGGACCTTTCAATGCTTCTCACTGTTCTCAGCATTGTATAATATTCAATTGCCTCTTTCATCATCCTTGACTTCTTTTTCAAACCACCAGTATCTATGAGGGTAATCCACTGCTTCCCTATCTTTACCGGCGTGTCTATACTATCCCTTGTTGTTCCAGGTATCTCTGTAACTATACTTCTTTCATAACCAAGTATGGCATTCACAAATGAGGACTTTCCCACATTGGGTTTACCAACAACTGCTATTCCAAACCCCTGAACAGGCTCTATACCCTCAAGCCCATCAATCACCCAGTCAAGCATGTCCCCTATTCCAATCTTATGGAATGCAGATATGGTGAAAATGGGTTCAAAACCAAGTGCAGAGAATTCTGCTTCTACTGAAGGATCCACTCCCTTATCCATCTTCGCTATAACAACAGCAACGGGTTTTTCAGGTGCCTTCTTCTTCAGGTGCTCTGCAATCTCCTTATCAAGGGGATGCAGACCCTCCCTTCCATCAACAACAAACAGGATTTTGTCTGCCTCATCAATGGCAAAATCAACCTGCTTTCTCACCTCTGTTGTTATGGGGTCATCTGCAAAACTCAATCCCCCTGTATCAATGACTATAAAATGGGTATCCAGATATTCACAAAACCCATATATTCTATCCCTTGTAATTCCTGGCCTGTCATCAACGATTGCCTCTCTCCTTCCTGTAAGTCTGTTAAACAGGGTGGACTTGCCTACATTTGGTCTACCTATGATAGCCACAGCACTCATTTTATAACCCCTGCAAGTTCCGTTATATCTGAAGGAGCAACATAAACCCTCTTCCCTGTAAACTTTCGCATATCATCTATTGAAAAATCATCTATAAATTTTCCATCACTATTAACAACATACGGAGGAAGAATAATGTTCTCTCCCTCAATCATTGAAACCATGGCAAGTATATCCCACCCTGGAAGGAGTCCAGCAACGGTAACAGAAGAACCAAGGTATCTGTTCTTAACAACAACGGTCTCAGCCCTCTGCCCCGTTTTTTTGAATTTTTCCTCAAGTTTTTTTACAAAGGGTTCAGCAAGCACACCTGTCACAAGGATTGTCCTTCCGCTCATCTGTGGAACTTCCATATACTCAAGCCCATCAAGGAACCTTCTCACCATTCCAATCCCGTTCTCTATCTGGGGGAAATCATCGTAAAACTCCCTTTTAGGTATCTCTTCATCTGCAAGTATGTAAAACTCATCTGCAAGGTAAAGGAAGGTAATGCCAAACTGTTCCCTGAATTTTTCCTGATAGGGCTTTGAAATATGAATGATTTCCTTAGCCCAGTCACTGTCAGGTGATATAATAAGCGGAAGCCCCTCCCTGTGAGCCGTTAACCCAACCGGGACAACACCTATGGATAGAACACCTGGATACATTGAAGCAAGGTCCTCAACAGTTGAAAGATACTCCTCTCCGTCATTTATTCCAGGCAAAAGAACAATCTGTGTATGCAGTTTTATACCGGAGGAGATCAATCTCATCATCTGTTCTTTAATCTTTCCGGCATTTTTGTTTCTCATTATGGACTCCCTCAAAGATGGGTTTGTTGTATGCACAGAGATGTAAAGAGGGGATAGCCTGAGTCTTTCAATCTTTTTGAAGTCATTCTCAACAAGGTTTGTCAAGGTTATGAAATTACCATAGAGAAAAGACATCCTGTAATCATCATCCTTAACAAATAAGGACTTTCTGGCATCTCCGGGCAACTGGTCCATGAAGCAGAATATACAGTTGTTCTGGCACCTCCTTATAACAAAATCCTTCACCTGAACACCAAGGTCCTGGTCTATATCCTTTTCAACATAAATCCTGAATATCTCTTCACCCTCTCTTATCTCTATCTCAAGAATTTCATCAGCAGTATGGAATCTGAAATCAAGGGCATCATCAACCCTTTCTCCATTGATGGAGAGTATATACTGGCTTGGTTTCAAACCAGCCCTATCGCCTATTGAACCCTTTTCAACATCTGTTATAAGGAGCATTAAAGCCCTTTAACCTCCATGTTTACAAATCCAAACTACCCAAACTTCTCAATGCTATTATTTATACTTCTTAAGAGTTTCTGCATACTCAAACAACTTTTTCTCTGCAAGTTTGAACACCTCACTGGCAGGCATGTGGGTGAGCAATTCAATACCCTCTTCAACGGTCTTAACAGAATACAGGTGGAACTTCTTCTTTTTTATTGCCTCCACAACCTCCTCTTTGAGCAAAAGTTCATCAACATTGGTCTCTGGTATCACCACACCCTGTTTCCCTGTCAAACCCTTTATTTTGCATACATCAAAGAAGCCCTCAATCTTTGCATTCACACCTCCAATTGGCTGAATCATGCCCTTCTGATTCACAGAACCTGTTACTGCCAGACTTTGGTCAATGGGCACACCTGAAAGGGCTGATATAATGGCATAAAGTTCAGCAGATGATGCACTATCACCATCTATCCCTGTGTATGATTGCTCAAAGCAAATTGAGGCATTTAGGGAGAGGGGAAATTTTTGTGCAAACCTTTCCCTTAAAAAACCTGCAAGTATCAAAACCCCCTTGGAGTGGATAGGGCCTGAAAGCTGGACCTCCCTCTCTATATTCACCACCCCCTCATTCCCTATGGATACAGTTGCCGTTATTCTTACAGGTTTGCCAAACTCAAGGTCACCAATGGAGTAAATCTCCAGCCCATTTATCTGACCAACGGCAAACCCATCAACATCCACAAAGATGTCCCCACTCCTTATCATATCCAGGATCTTCTCCTCAATAAGGTTTGACCTTCTGTACCTGTGTTCAATCGCCTCCCTTATCTCCTTCTCAGTAATGAACTTCTTTTTCTTCTGCCTTGCCCAGTAATTTGCCTCCCTCACAACATCAGCAATCCTGTTGAATTCTGTTGAAATCTTCTTCCTGTTCTCTGCAAGCCTCACTCCATACTCAATCAACCTCAGAACTGCATCCTTTTTTACAGGAAGGAGTTTCTCATCCTCTGATACCTTCTTGATCACATATGCATACTGCATTGCAGATTCCTTACATAAATCCATCTCATTGTCAAAATCCGCTCTCACCTTGAAGAGTTTACCAAATTCAGGGTCATTATTATAGAGGATTGCATACAGATAGGGTTCACCTATCATAATCACCTTCACATTGATCTTTATTGGCTCGGGTTTCAGACCTGTGAGGGCAAAGATTCCAGGATAATCTCTTGGCTGGATTTCAAGTTCACCATTACGCAGTGTCCTTTTCAACTTTTCCCAGACACCAGGCTCGGTGAGCACATCGTACGCATTAAGGACGAGAAAACCTTCATCGGCCTTCAGAAGCGAACCTCCCCTTATCATTGTAAAATCTGTTCTTATTGTGCCATTGCTATCAGTGGTCACCTCTATGGTGCCAAATAACTTATTAAATGTCGGAGAGTTTTCAAACACAATCGGAGCAGTCTTCACATTGCTGTTGTCAACAAGAAGGTTAACCCTGTACTTCAAAGGGAACCCCTCGGATTTGATAAGGTTGTTCAGGTCGCCCATTAAATCCTCAAGAAATGCATCAAGGAACATTCCAACCTTTTTATCCCTGAAATTCTCTTTGAGTTCATCAATCTTCATCTCAACCAGTGGTCTTAAAACATCCATTACGGACTCCTCAAGTTCAACTGCCGCCCTCTTATTCTCATCAGATATTGCCTTGAGAACTGCCTGGAGTTCAAAAGAAAGTTCCCTGTATACCTTCTCAATCCTCTCAAACTCTGTCTTCTTCACCTTTCCCTCATCTACAAGTTGCTCAAGTGTCTGGAAATCAATAGCCTCTCCATCAATAATGGGTTTCAATACAGGCTTCTGTAAAGGACCAACCTTAACAACAGAGACCTGAAAACCATTCTTCAATGCCCTCTTTTCAAAATCCTTATAAATTCTGTCCTCCTTTTTCTTGTACTTCTCAATAATTCTTTCCCTTATCTTCTGAACAACCTCCCCCTGTAAGACCTCTGGTATCATTGTAAGTAGTGCAGAAACAAGAGATTCAAATTCCTTCTTAAATTTCCTTCCCTCTCCTGCCCTGAACCTGAGCAGAATTGGTGAATCAGGGTTGGAGAAATTGTAAACATAGCATTTATCCTCTGGCCTCTTCTTTTTCTTAACCTTTTTCAATATGTGCCTGACTGCTGTGCGCCTGCCTGTTCCAGGTGGGCCTGAAACAAAAATATTGTAATGGGGTTGCTCGGTCTCTATGGCAACCATAAGTGCATCAAGCGCTTTGGCCTGACCTACAATCTCTGTTCGCCGTTTTATTTCCCCGGTGTGCTTGAATGGAAGGTCTGGAGGTTTGAAGAGAATTTCATCGTATTTCAACTTCCTGTATCCCATTTTTTCCTCCTGTTTTTGATAAATATAAATTCAATAAAAATTAAGTCAATCATTTTTTCAAATAAATTCTTGACAAGCACTAAAAATTTCTATAAAATTCAAGGAGAAAAAAAGGAGGATATATGAAAGGAAAAATCCTGTTTGTCTCTTTGATTGTCTTACTCGGTTTTGCTTTTGGGTGTGACTTTGTCAGGGAAACCCAGACACAGGTTCATACACCTGAGGTATTTATACTGGCAACGAATCCAGGTGGCTTCATAGTGCTTTATGACTCAACATATAAAGATACGGCTGGAAATGATGTAACAATTCCAGTGCATTATGTTGATGTAATTATTGACTCCGTGACATTTGTATCCTGGAACGGTGTTGATGCAGTAATAAACGGCTTCAAGGTTAAATTTTATATCCCTGACGAGGATTCAGGAAAACTTGTTTACACAAGCCACATTTATGGTTTGCGGAGATACATATTCTCCTCCGGTGAATCGGATACTGTTAAAAACACCATTTACAATATTCCCATCTATATTGCGGACGGGATTGATTCTCTTTTTGATCTAACATACCCTGACCCTCACACAACCATGAGGATGAGGGTGATCTTCTTTGGCGAGGATGCATACGGGTATAATGAAGATTTTGAAGTCTATAATGACTATGTTTTGATAGATATTTCAACTTTAAGATGAAAAATGGGGATTGCAAGAAAGCCTGTTCTTGGAATAAAGCCCTATATCCCTGGCAAACCCATTGAAGAGGTAAAAAGGGAACTGGGGATTGAAGGTGATATAATAAAACTTGCCTCCAATGAAAACCCCCTGGGCCCTTCACCAAGGGCAACTGAGGCAGTAAAAAGTATGCTCAAATCCCTCCACCTCTATCCTGATGACACATCTTATTATCTGAAGAACAAACTATCTGAACATCTCAACATTCCAGTTGATTACATCATCACAGGGAATGGTTCTTGTGAACTCATTCACCTTGTTGCGAAGGCATGCATCAATCCCGGTGAAAAGGTTGTTTTGAGCAAACCAACATTCATCATGGGAAAGATAGAAAGCCAGATCTTTGAAGCAGAACTCGTTGAAATCCCTGTGAAGAACAACAGGCATGATATTGACGCCATAATTGATGCCCTTGATAACAAAACAAAACTCCTCTACATTGACAATCCCAACAATCCACTTGGTTCAATGCTCACAGCAGATGAACTGGACCGTGTGGTTAAGTCACTTCCGGAGAATACCCTCCTGATTGTTGACGAGGCCTACAGGGAGTATATTACAAGGGAGGACTTTCCTGAGACCATTGATTATGTGAGAAAAGGACTGAATGTTATTGTTCTACGAACATTCTCCAAGATTTATGGGCTTGCTGGTTTAAGGGTTGGATATGGAATTGCAAGGCCTGAAATCATAAACATTCTCCATCGCGTCCGTCTCCCATTCAATGTGAATAGCATAGCGCAGAAGGCAGCCATTGCAGCACTTGATGACACAGAACACATTGAAAGGTCAAGGAAACTTGTTGAAGAGGGTAAAAGTTTTTTTTACAAAGAGTTTGAAAAAATGGGAATATACTACATACCCTCTGAAGCCAACTTTGTTACCATAAAACTTGAAATGGACGCAAAGGAAATAAATTCAAAATTGATGAAGAAGGGTATTATTGCAAGGCCATTGAACCCATATGGTCTGAAAAACTATTTAAGGGTTACCATAGGTACTCTTGAAGAGAATGCAAAATTTATAGATGCACTTAAAGAGATAATCACCTAACCAGGGAGGTTGGATGGAAAGGGTTAAGAGGGAAAGATGCCCCGTTTGTGGTGGGCTTAAAATGGTGAACAATTTTGTGAAATACGAGGATGGAACAATAAGGGTGTATGTTGAATGTGCACATTGTGGTAGTTTTGTTGCAAGATATACCCTACGGAGATACACCTCAAACAAGCCTTTTGAGTCTCTACTCCTTTTCTTCAGAAAACCAGTGGATAGTGGAAGGAGTGTGCTAAAAAGAATAGAGGCCTTTACAGAAGAAATTGAAAAGGAGTTTAAAGAAGTGAAGGAACGAATAAAGGAGAAAGAGGAAAATCAGAAGATTGAAGAAATCATATGTGGGATTGAAGACAATTAGGAGGTAAACATGATCGGGCTTTTTTTATCCCTTCTTCTGCTATCCCCATCAAACATTGAAAGGTCGTTGTCACTGCTTGAGAACCCAGCCGGGCTCGGAATTCATCACGGATATGAATTTTCCTATGTTTATCCTGAAAATTATTATCTACTCTCATTTGGAAAATCAGGTTTTGGTATTCGCTATAAAGGGGATACAATCCATTTTATAACAGGTTCAACTATATTCTCATTCAAGGATAGGTTTTCCACGGGGATCGGGTATGACGGTGGAATGGAAAGGTATCTTATAGGAATGTGCATCAGGCCCACTTATGGTGTCTCTATTGGAATAACGGGTTTCCTCAAATCACTATCGGATATTTACACGCACATTGGGGTAAGCCTACAGCCACCAAATTCGGATAAAATTACAATAACTGGTAGATACGACATCGGCATTTTACCTGATTTAACCGGCAGAAAAGCCTTTGTTGAGGCTTACGGCGAACCCATTGATGGTCTTGGAATGAGAATTGGCTATCAGTTCCAGGAAAAGAGGTTATTTGTAGGATTGGTCATATCACTGGCAAATCTAAGAGGAAGATATACTGGCACTTACTCAAACAGTATAGAATCTTACAATACTATGATAACAGCGTCACTAACCCCCTTCCCTTCACTCCTGAAAAGATTCAGAACCCGCATTGTGGTTGAGATTGAGGGAAAGTATCCTGAACTACCAACAAAAAGATTCCTTAAAAAGAGCAAATGTTTTCTTGACCTTCTACAACTGCTGAAGGATATCAGGGATACAAAGTATGTTAAAACAGTTCTATTTGTGATAAAGAATAACGACCTTGGTGTTGCCCAGGCAGAGGAGTTGGAAAAATTAATAAAGGAAATAAGCAAGGAGAAAAGGACCTTTGCCTATGCAGATCAACTCACCCTTAAAAACCTCTTTATTGCCAGTGCCTGTGATTCTGTAATAATTCCACCTTCAGGTGGTATCTCCCTTCCAGGTGTTGTTGTTATCAAGAGTTATCTAAAAAGCATGCTGGACAGGATTGGTGTTGAGGCCCAGTTCGCAAGGATAGGAAAATACAAGAGTGCAGTTGAACCTCTGATTTCAGACACCATGAGCACTGCTGATAGGGAGCAATTGAACGCATACATTAAGACCATTGTGGATGTTATGATAAATGGGATTGCATCATCAAGAGGTATACCAGCATCAGAACTTGCAGGGCTCATTGACACGGTGGGTTACTTCACACCTGCCGAAGCAGTCAGGTATAATCTTGTTGATACGCTAATGTATCTGGATGATGTTAAGGACCACTTAAAAATAAAGAAAAAGGCAAGGATACTCCATGGAGAAGCAGTCCCAAGGGCGCTTGTTAGAGGCTTCTTACCAAACATTGCAGTTGTTGTTGCAGAAGGAAGCATTGTCCAGGGAAAGAGTTCTGAGCCTTTCCTCCCAATACCTATAATCGGTGGGAAAACAGTTGGTTCAGAAACATTCGTATCCACGATAAAAAAAGTGATGAAGAACCCATCAATAAAGGCAGTTGTGATACGGGTAAATTCTCCGGGTGGTGATGCCCTTGCCTCTGATATTATGTGGAAATCTATAAAAAAACTCTCTGAGAAAAAGCCCGTTGTCATCTCAATGGGTGATGTTGCTGCATCTGGAGGTTATTACATATCTGCTGGTGGGAAGAAGATCTTTGCAGACAAAACCACACTCACAGGTTCCATTGGTATCTTTGGAGGAAAGTTTGTAATGGAGAAACTATATAAAAAGATAGGGATAAGCCACCAGGCAGTGAAATGGGGGAAGCATGCAGATGCATTTGCTGATTACAGGAAATTTGACCAATTGGAGGAAAATAGGCTGGAGCGGGTTATAAGGTATGGATATGAACTTTTCCTTGAAAGGGTTGCTGAAGGAAGAAAGATGGATAAAGATTCCATTGATGCCATTGGCAGGGGTCATATCTGGAGTGGTGCAGATGGAGTCAGGATTGGTATTGTGGACCACAATGGAGGATTGCTTGATGCCATTGAAGAGGCAAAGAAAATGGCTGGCATCAAGGGAAAGGTGGGAATTACACTCTATCCACATCCTGCTTCCTTCATTGAAACCCTGCTTGAGGACCATGCGAATACCCTGGTGGATATTCCTGTTCTGAAACTCCTTGAGAGCCCATTTTTATACATTGAACCTGTGATTGTGAGACTGAAATAACCTGGAACTTTTCAGCCTCCTGAAATGTCTTCTAATATGAAAATGGAAGAATGGGAAGACATCTATAATGCGGAGGCTGAATTTTTATACAGGTTTATATACGGTATGGTCCAGAACAGGAATGAGGCTGATGACATTCTTCAGGAGACCTTTTACAGGGCCATAAAACATGGGAAGAAAGGGGTTAAAAACATACGGGCATATCTTATGCGAATATCAAGAAACATCATATATGACAAATGGAGGAAAAGAAAGAGGGAGGAAGGCAAGGTCATCCAGGTTGAGGAAAGGGATACAATGGCAGAGGAAAGGATAGAGATTGAAAGGGCAATCCAGAAACTTATACCTGAATACAGGGAGGTTTTCATCCTCAGAGAGATGAACGGATTGAACTATGAAGAGATCTCTCAGTCATTGAATATCCCTATCGGGACTGTGAAGTCAAGGCTCAACAGGGCAAGGCTTGAATTAAGGGAAACCCTGAGGAGGAAGCTTGAACTGTAAAGATGTAAAGAAGTACCTTTCAGATTACATTGATGGTCTCCTCCATTCTGGAATGAAGGAGGACTTTGAGTCTCATTTAACCCACTGTTCTGAATGCAGAACCCTTGTTGAGGATGTTAAGGCAATCCAGAAAGAGACATTAAGGATAAAGATACCAGAGTTAAATCCCTATATGTTCCAGAAGATCAAATACAGGGTTGAAAATGAAACACAACCATCGCCATTCAGGGTGCTTTACAGGTTTGCAATGGGCATGTCCTTCATACTTATTGCAATTGGACTGTCCCTCTACTTCTTCAGACCCTCCTACAGGTTTGCTGGAAGGTCAAAGGACCTTTACATCATCAAGGAAGAACAGAGTGGTTATCAGTTTCCTGTTTATACAGTGGAGGGGAATTATGTTCTAACATCCTACCAGGGAGGTACCTTCTAAACATGCTTTTGTTAATATTTTGTTCTTTACTGACAACACTTGACGAAAATGTGAGGGCCTTAACCCAGAAAGTATCAAGGTATGTTGTAATGGTTGTTTCTGATGAAGGAAACGCAACTGGAACTATAATTGATAGAAATACAGTTGTGACCGCTGGCATGTTCCCCGACAAATTACCCGTAACCTTGATAACCTATAGCAACAACAACATTGAGGGGGTTGTAGCGGGCGTTGACGAATTCTCGGGAATTGCTGTAATAAAAACAACCCAATCATTCAACCCCCCTTCTGGAATAAAAAATCCCGTAACTGGCCAGCTTGGTCTTGTTTATGGAAACTCATTTGGAACACTTGGGCCTGTTGGTCTGGGAATAATTCATAAAGATATGGACATCTATAAGATTGTCGTACCACTAAACCCGGGAAACAACGGGAGTGGTGTTTTTGATATGAATGGCAGATTGATTGGAATAATCGGCGGTGTGATGAGTCCAATAACCATCAGGGAACTGGTATCCCTTCCACAGGATTTAAGTCTGTTTTACTCTGGAAACGTTGGCATTGTAATACCATACAATCACATTAAGGTTATTGCTGGCATAATATTAAAAAAGGGTTCAATTAGAAGGGCATGGCTTGGAGTTTCCTTATATGAGAGAAATGGGATAGTCTATATAAGGGATGTTGTGCGAGGTTCTCCTGCAGAAAAGGCCGGCCTCAAGAAAAACGACATCATTTTATACATTGATAGAAAAAAAATAACAAGCATGGAGGATGTTGCATCATACATAAAAAATAAAAAAAGAGGTGAGCGTATAAAAATAATTGTAAAAAGAAAGAGAAAAAAAATATCCTTCAATATAACACTTGGTCAGGCGGCACCTCCTCTTAAATACAGGAACCTCCATATCAAAGGACCCGGGACTGGTTCTCTGATGCCGCAGGGAAGCCCTCCACAGGGTGGTGGTAAATGAACCTTTATGTTCAACCCCCAAAAAGGAGGTGATTAAGAGGCTGACTTCTGGCCCTGGGCCCCTGTCTCCGCCCTCCGGACAGGGGCCTTTTTTATATTCTACTTAAGACCCTTAAAACATTCCTGTAAAATATCTTCTCAACCTCTTTTCTGGAAAAACCCGCTGAAAACAACCTCTCCTTCAACAGTATGAGGTTTGCAGGTGTGTTTAATCCTTCAGGTGTTGATGAGATACCATCAAAGTCAGAACCAAGTGCTACAAAATCAATCCCTGCAATATCAACCATGTATTTTATATGCTCAACCAGTTTCTCAATACTACATGTAGGATTACCGGAAAGAAAGTAGGGGTAAAAGTTCACACCTATAACCCCACCTGTCCCGGCAATCTCTTTTATCTGATAATCTTTAAGATTCCTGTGATGTGGATTGAGGGAAAAAGAACATGAATGGCTGGCAATAACAGGACACTTAGTTATGGAAAGAATATCCTTAAAGGTATCTTCGGATGCATGGGATACATCAGGAAGAATTCTCCTTCCTTCAAGCCATTTTATCAGTTTCTTTCCATCCAGAGTGAGCCCTCCTCCACCATCCATTGAACTCCCTCCATACCTGTTTGAATAATTGTGAACAATCGTAACATACCTGACACCCAGTGAGACTGCCCAATCTCTTTTTCCTGGAATATCAAGTATCTCAGCATCCTCAACGCATGGTACTGCAATAACATTCTTTTCAGAAAACTCATTTATTATTATCTCGGGTGTTCTCCCATGAATAAATCCATGGTCTTTGAGCAGCCCCCTGAATCTATCAAGTTCCTCAAAGAGAAATGGTTTTGTTTTCTTTTCAGGTGGGAGAAATATTGCAAAGAACTGCGCTCTAACAGGTGAACTTTTCAGTATTTCAGGTGATGTTACACAATCCTTCCTGCAGGAAAGAAAATCGGAATGAAGGTCAATTGCAGGAATAAAATCACTTTCTGATAACATCCTTGATTCTCATAAGACGGGAAATATTCCCCCTCTCCATCTCGGAGAGTTTCATGTAAATTGTCTTTATTGCCTCCTCAATGTCAGGTATGAGTATAAATTCAAGGGCATTCACCCTTCTCCTTGTCCTTGCCATTTCTTCAGAGAGTAGAATTATGGCTCTCTCCTTCTCTGCAAGTTTTATCATCTTCTCAAATACTGCATGAAGATTTTCAAGGGCAAGGTCCATCTCTCCAGATGTATTCAGAAAACCATAAGAGGTCAATAAACCCTCAAATTCGCTTTCATAAACAGGTATCTTCACATTCATCACACTCCTTCTTGATTCTGTAATGGAGAAGGTTGATGTGCTAATCATGAAGGCATCCTCTATGTACATGGGTTCTGTTACTGCCCTTGCCAGAACAAACCTCTTCATCGCCTTGATCAGTTCATCCTCAACCTCACGCCTCATCTGCATCACCTCTTTGATTAAATCCTGCAATACCCTGAGGAGTTCATCCTGCTTATCCTTGAGTAACTTGTGACCCCTTCTGGCAAGACCCAGTTTTTTCTTCTGGTTCAGTAATTCCATCCTTGTTGCAGAAACCTGCCTCCTCATCTCTCACCCTTCTTGAATTTCTCGTAGTACTTATTCAGGTATTCTTCCCTTATTCTCTTGAGTTCTGTCCTCGGGAACATGGAGAGAAGTTCCCATCCAAGATTCAGTGTATCCTCAATACTCCTGTCTTCATACTCTCCCTGGGTTATGTATCTTTCCTCAAATTTCCTTGAAAATTCCAGATAGAGTTTATCCATGTCTGAAAGTGCTGCCTCACCAAGTATAACAGAGAGTTCCTCTGCCTCTTTACCCCTTGCATATGCTGCATACAACTGGTTATAAAGGTCTGCATGGTCTTCCCGTGTTTTACCCTTCCCAATTCCCTTATCTTTGAGCCTTGAAAGGGAAGGAAGAACATCTATGGGTGGTGAAACCTTCTTCCGGTGAAGGGACCTTGAGAAGATTATCTGGCCCTCTGTAATGTATCCTGTAAGGTCTGGTATTGGATGTGTCTTGTCATCCTCTGGCATTGTAAGAACAGGAATAAGGGTGATTGAACCCTTCTTCCCTTTAATCCTTCCTGCCCTCTCGTATATTGTGGCAAGGTCTGTATATAGATACCCAGGATATCCCCTTCTACCTGGCACTTCCTTCCTTGCTGCTGAAATCTCCCTGAGTGCCTCACAATAATTGGTCATATCTGTAAGGATAACCAGGACATGCATTTCAAGGTCAAAGGCGAGGTATTCTGCTGCTGTGAGTGCTGTCCTTGGTGTTGCTATCCTTTCAATCGCAGGGTCATTTGCAAGATTGAGGAACATCACAACCCTTTCAAGTGCCCCTGTTCTTCTGAAGTCCTCCATGAAAAAGTTTGCTTCCTCAAAGGTGATACCCATTGCACCAAAAACAACGGCAAATTTCTCCTCTTTACCCAGAACCTTTGCCTGCCTTGCAACCTGTGCAGCAAGCCTGTTGTGAGGGAGTCCTGAACCGGAGAAGAACGGAAGTTTCTGTCCCCTCACAAGTGGATTCAATCCATCTATCGCAGATATGCCTGTCTGTATAAATTCATTCGGATACTCCCTTGCATAGGGATTTATTGGAGCACCATTTATGTCCCTCTTAACAACGGGTATAATTTCAGGTCCTCCATCAATGGGTTCACCAAGCCCATTAAAGACCCTTCCAAGAATATCAGGGGACAGAGAGAGTTCTATTCCTTTTCCCCTGAAAACAACCTTTGTCTCAGGTATATCTATCCCCTGTGTTCCCTCAAACACCTGAATCAATGCCCTATCGTGATGCACCTCAAGCACCTGCCCGTTCCTCTTTGAGCCATCAGGCAGTATAATCTCAACAAGTTCTCCATATTTCACGGCCTCAACCTCTTCAACAAGCATCAAAGGCCCTGCAATATCATTAACAGTCCTGTATTCAACTTTCATACATTCACCCCCTGAAGGGAAGATATTTCCTTTGTTATCTCATCCCTGATGGACTCGATCTCATCCATCCTGTCTTCTGGAACAAACTTCATCCTTGCAATTCTCTCAAGCACAGGGAGTCCTGAAAGTTCTGATACTCCAGCACCCTTTTCTATGGCATGGAGGGATTCCTCATAGAAGTGAATGATGTTTTTTAACATGATGTACTGCTTCTTTATAGAGGTGTATGTATCAACCTCATGGAATGCATTCTGGTGGAGGAAGTCCTCCCTTATCATCCTTGCAACAAGCAAGACCAGCTGGTCCTTCATTGAGAGCGCTTCCAGTCCAACCAGCCTGACAATCTCCTCTAGTTCCGCTTCCTGCTCAAGGAGTTTCATTGCCTGTCCCTGTATATCATAGAAATCTTCAGCAACATTTGTGAGCATATAATCCTTAACATTATCAGTATAGAGGGAGTATGAGGTGAGCCAGTTTATTGCAGGGAAGTGCCTTGCATAAGCAAGCCTGGCCTCAAGTGACCAGAAGACCTTGACAACCCTGAGTGTTGCCTGAACAACAGGGTCTGACAGGTCACCACCAGGAGGAGATACTGCACCAATAACAGAAAGTGAACCTTCCCTCTGTTCCTTTCCAAGACATACAACCCTTCCAGCCCTCTCATAGAATGATGCAACCCTTGAACCAAGGTAGGCAGGATACCCCTCTTCACCTGGCATCTCTTCAAGCCTTCCAGAAATCTCCCTCATTGCCTCTGCCCATCTTGAGGTTGAATCTGCCATGAGTGCAACTGAATAACCCATATCCCTGAAGTACTCAGCAATGGTGATACCAGTATAAACAGAGGCCTCCCTTGCTGCCACAGGCATATTGGAGGTATTTGCAATAAGGACCGTTCTCTTCATCAAAGGCTCACCACTCTTTGGGTCAACAAGTTCAGGGAACTCAATGAGAACATCTGTCATCTCATTGCCACGCTCACCACATCCAATATACACAATGATTTCTGCATCACTCCACTTTGCAAGCTGGTGCTGTGTGACCGTCTTCCCTGAACCAAAAGGTCCTGGAATACATGCAGTTCCACCCTTTGAAACAGGGAAGAATGTATCAATAATCCTCTGACCTGTGAACATTGGAATCTCTGGAGCAAGTTTCTTCACATAAGGCCTTGGTATCCTCACAGGCCACTTCTGGAGCATCTTAATCTCTTCAACACCTGCACCTGTATCAATCCTGCATACAACATCCTCAACCGTGTATTCACCCTCACTTATATCAACAACCTTTCCCTTAATCCCGGGTGGAACAAGTATTCTGTGTTCCACAAGGACTGTTTCCTGAACAACACCAAGAATATCACCCGGTTCAACCGCTTCCCCTTCTTTCACTTTCGGAGAGAACTTCCACTTTTTCTCCCTGTCAAGACCGGGGATATGAATTCCCCTTGTGATGAAGTCACCTGCCATCTCCCTTATCTTATCAAGTGGTCTCTGGACACCGTCGTAGATAGATTCAATCAAACCAGGCCCAAGTTCAACAGAGAGTGGAGCACCAGTGGGATAAACAGGTTCACCAACCCCAATACCACCTGTTTCCTCGTAAACCTGTATTGAGGCGATCTCACCCTTGAGTTCAATGATTTCACCCATGAGTTTTTTATCGCTCACATAAACAACATCATACATCCTTGAACCCTTCATCCCCTCTGCAACAACAAGGGGTCCTGATACCCTTATTATTCTTCCTTCTTTCATTTCTCTCCTCCTAAATCTATTCCAACTGCCCTCTTTATTAACGCTCTTATCCTCTCCCTTCCAAAACCTGTCTCCCCACCCACACCGGGGATGGGAACAACATTAATCTCTGTCTCCATTATAATCTTCCTCTCCTCAAGCCTGTTAATTGTATCCTCGGTGATGAAAACAATTCCATAATCCTTACCAAGGACCTCCCTTACAATCTCATCGGGCTTTTCACCCGCTGGATAGGTATCTGCACCTATTGCCCTGAATGGTATTATTCCGCTTTCAGGCCCTATAACCGCTATCTTCATATCACAAGTCTCTCTGCAAGGATTTCCTCTTCAACCCCATTAAACTTTCCAACGAGTATTATCCTCATATTCTTAATCTCCTTCATTTTCCTTAGATAATAGGCAATTACGGGTTCAACACCAAAGACAAGATACCTTGTTTTATCAATGTAAGTTGAAAGGAGTTTCTCCACCATGGCTTCATATCTTATAAAGGAATGTTTTGTGTTCAGATACTTTGTTCCTTCAAGAAACACTGGATAATATATCCATCTGGAAAAAACACCAGGAATCTGTTCAACCGGTTCTCCAATCAAATCAAGGAATATTCCTTCTGGTATGAATCCTCCAGGAAGGAGAACATCCCTGAAACGTGACTTATCCAGTTCCATAACCTTCCATCTTAATAGAGACCTGAAATTGGTCAGGTCTGTTAGGAGCCTGTAATAGTCCTGTAAGAACGGAGGATACCCACTCATATTCATGTGCTCAATAAATGCCCTGTCAAAGGTAAAATCAATCATCCTGGGCTCTTTAGAATTATAGTATGAAGAGATGGCGTCCTGGATTGCCTTAACAATATTTTCAGGTAGTTTTTCATACTCTTCATTCTCAAATATCTGTTTCATCTCATCTGTGTTCAAATTACCAAGGGGAACAAGAAAACCTGAAACATCCCTGTCAAAGATTTTCCCCTTTAGCAGAACCCTGGCATTGAAGTAATCAAATTCAAGATGGAGGAATTCCTTTACATTTTCCTCATAAATAAGAGAATCAGCAAGGGTTAGAATCCTTTGCTTTTCATTCTGGAGCACATTCTCAAAGGTGGAGGGATTCAGGAGTTCAGAAAGGCTGGGGGAATAATCAGTATCCACCAGTATTCTT
>JAGGTX010000212.1 GCA_021163525.1 Caldifarciminota bacterium | reverse complement strand
TCAAGGAAATGGCAACCTTCACCAATAATCCTTCCTCCACCTATATCAGGGTCCCTTGTCCAGTGCTCAGGAGGCAAAGCACCTGCATTCACCCTGTAATGTATTATTAAAGGACCATGCTCATCACCAAATAAGGATTTAAGCCTTTCAGCATGGGGAGAAAATCTCCTGTTGAATCCAACCATAATCTTAACAGGGTTCTCCTTCAATTTTTCTGCTATCCTCTCAACATCCTCAAGGCTTATTGCAAGTGGTTTTTCAACATAGACATTTTTACCTTCCTCAATGGCTCTAAGAACATAAGGGGCATGCAAATTGTGCCTTGTGAGAATAAAGACTGTGTTTATATCAGGGTTTGATAGAATCTCCTCTGCATCAGAGGTTGCCCTGTAAAAACCAAATCTCTTTGCAACATTCACAGCACCTGCACCATGGGATGTGGCAACCATGGAGAGTTGAACATGAGGGTTTGATTTTAATGCAGGGATAATAAATGTTTTCCCAAAACTACCTGCACCTATAACACCAGCAACAACAACATCCTCTTTTTTCTCAACAGGCGGAGAAACCTGTATTGTTTTAACCTTCTCTGCAAGGGTCTCACCATATTCAAACACAACCCCTATAAAGGGCTCTTTCCTGTTTAATATCAAGTCATAGGCCTCATTGGCCCTTTCAATCGTAAATCTATGTGTGATAAGGGATTTAACATTGATTTTTTTCTGGGCAACAAGGTCAAGGAATGCCTCCATGTTCCTCTGTTCAGTCCATCTCACATAGCCTATAGGATAATCAATCCCCTTCTCCTCATACACAGGGTCGTATCTTCCAGGCCCATAGGACCTTGAGAGCGAAAGTGAAAGTTCCTTCATGTAGAATGGTTCCCTTTCAAGTTCCATCCCAACTGCACCAACCACAACAACCTTCCCTCTATCCCTCAATATCCTTGATGCTGTGTGTACGGGTTCACTGGTTTTTGTACCAGCTGTTATAATCACAGCATCCAGACCAAAGCCATCTGTGAAGGTCGCCACCCTTTCCTCTATCCCTTCACCTGAAATAGAACCAGCATCAAGGCCAAAATTCCCTGCCCTTTTTATGGCTTCTCTGTCCACATCAATTCCGAATACCCTGCAACCTGAAGCCTTCAAGATCTGCAATGTTAAGAGGCCAATGAGTCCAAGCCCTATCACACCAACCCTCTCGCCCACCCTCACATCAGCCTGTCTCACCCCCTGCATTGCTATTGCACCAATCGTGGCAAATGCAGCCTCATCAGGCCCAACACCCTCAGGAACCTTCACACAGAGATTAACAGGCACCTTAATAAGTTCTGAATGGGTGGCATAATTACCGCCACCACATGCAACAACATCACCAGGTGAAAAATTTGTAACACCCTCTCCAATTGCAATCACCTCTCCTGCACTGCTATAACCAAGCAACTTATATTCATCCAGTTTTGACCTGACCTTCTTCAATGTCTGTCCGAGCCCTTCCCTCTTTATGTTCTCAACAACCTTCTTCACAAGGTCAGGTCTTGCCCTTGCCTTTCCAATAAGTGATTTCTTACCGGTCCCAACCGTTGTCCTTTCTGTTCCCGCTGATATTGCAGAAAAATAATTCCTGACAATGATAAATCCTGGCTCTGGCACAGGGTCAGGTGCATCAATAACCTTTATTTTACCATCCTTAAAATCCTGAACAACCTGTTTCATGTGGAATATATTACCACAATTTTAATATTTCGCAAGAAAATTTTATAATGTTAAGGTTCGGGCTGGGAAGAAGGGGTTTTGACTTTTTGATGGGATTAAATAAATTTGTAATGTATGTTTAAGTTGAAATCGCCTTTTAAACCTGCTGGTGACCAGCCAGAGGCAATTGAAAAACTGGTGAAGGGTGTGAAAAGCGGAAAGCGCTTCCAGACCCTCCTTGGTGTAACTGGTTCTGGTAAAACATTCACAATGGCAAATGTTATAAAAGAATTGAATATGCCAGTCCTTGTGATCTCACACAACAAAACACTGGCTGCCCAGCTATATGGAGAATTCAAGTCTTTCTTCCCTGAAAATGCAGTTGAATACTTTATAAGTTACTATGACTACTACCAGCCAGAGGCATACATTCCCCAGACTGACACCTACATTGAAAAGGATGCATCAATCAACGAAGACATTGACAGGCTCAGATTGAAGGCAACAACCTCCTTGCTTGAAAGAGAGGATGTTATTGTTGTGGCAAGTGTTTCATGTATATATGGTCTTGGGAATCCAGCGGATTTTAAGTCCATGATCCTGGGTTTTGAAAGGGGGGAGAATATATCAAGGGATCAGGTGCTTCTCAAACTGGTTGACCTTCAGTACACAAGGAATGATATTGAATTCACAAGGGGAACCTTCAGGGTGAAGGGGGATATTGTAGACATCTTTCCCTCATACGAGAAGTTCGCAATAAGGATAGAATTCTTTGGAGATGAGATTGATAGGATAAGCACGATTGACCCACTTACAGGCCACAGGCTTGAAGATAAGACCAGGGTGTTCATCTATCCTGCAAAACACTTTGTAACCCCATTCCCCAGGTTACAGGATGCAATCAGGGAGATTGAGAAGGAACTTGAAGAAAGAATTAAATGGTTTGTGGATAGGGGCAAACTTCTGGAGGCGCAGAGGCTTGAGGCAAGAACAAAGTATGACCTGGAACTACTGAAAGAGGTTGGATATTGTCCGGGTATTGAAAACTACTCAAGGCACCT
>JAGGTX010000003.1 GCA_021163525.1 Caldifarciminota bacterium | reverse complement strand
GGTGTTTTTTTTATCCCTGAGATAGTTTCCGGAACAGGCTACATATCCCTTGGACGACTGATTGACCACGATGTTGCAGCATGGACAAGGCATATTTCAATGGGTACGGTGATTGATGGCACTGCAAGGCGCTACTACAAAAGATTAAAAACAAAAATAGAGATGGGAGGAAAAACTGGTTCAATAACAGGGATTGACCCACCAGGCTGGTACGAATGGTTTGTTGGATGGGCCCCTGTGGATACCCCGCTTGTTGCAGTTGTTGTCTTTGCTGTTCACGATAGTGTAAAGTATTTTTCACCCGCAGAGGTGGGACTATACCTGATGGACAGGTATCTTAACTCCGGGGTCAGGCATTAACAAGTAACATTTTTATATGGGATAATCTTTTGATATTTAAACACTTATTTTGAGATTAAAATGTTACCCATATTTCTACTTTTTGGTTCATTAAGAATCATTCCTCATGGTTATTCCCATACATTCAATCTAACCATTTTAATGTCAATCTGTTATAAGCAAAAGCAAAAACAAACAGGTAAAGGGTAGAGTTCTGGATTCCAGTGCATAAATTTTTAGTTTGCATTAGATTAACCTTACCCTTAGCATAACTGATTGCAATTTAAAGAGATAGAATAAAACATTCAAATGTCAAATGTTACTTGTTAATGACTGACCCCAATGTTAGGAGAGTAAGGCAAATAAGGTTTCTTCAGTTTGAATTTTTTATCCCTCTACCTGTAAGAAAAAATATAATTGATTTTCAGAGCCATGCTGGAACTTGATTTTTATTTCACCATAGTTATACTGAACAAAAAGGAGGGGTTATGGAGATGGATAATCTGGCAGTTTTGGATGATAAAATGAAGGTTGTTTCAGGTGAGATGTCTGGATGGCTGAAACTTGTGGGAATTGTGAGCATTGTTATGGGTGGACTTTCTGCGCTCACAATCATTGGTATAATCACTGCCTGGCTTCCCATATGGCAGGGAGTTCTCCTTCTAAAGGCAGGGAATGACTTTGCAGATGTCTCAAGAGAGAAACAGGAGGCAGTTCTGTCGGGATTGAAGAACCTGAAGATTTACTTCATTATCCAGGGAATTATTGTGCTGATCGGTATTGTCTCATCCATTCTTGCAATATTCCTTGTGGGCGTTTCTGGCATAATGGATACCTTCAGGGGGCTATATTGAACAGTGAATTCTCCCTCCGTCAGAAGATGCTTGAGATTGGAAAACTCCTTGAACAGAAAGGGCTTGTTGTTGCAACGGATGGAAACTTCAGCACCAGGCTACCCGATGGTAATATCCTGATAACCCCATCAGGTCTGCCAAAGGGAAGACTCACAATTGATTCACTGGTGAAGATTGACCTTGAAGGAAGAAAGGTGAAGGGCACATACAAACCGTCAAGTGAATACAGAATGCACATAGAGGTTTACAGGAAGAGACAGGATGTTAATGCTGTGGTTCATACCCACTCTCCATATGCAACTGCATTTGCTGTTTCCCATATTCCGCTTGAACCGGTTGTTTCCGAGGCTGTCCTTGCCAATGGGCATGTGCCAGTTAGCCCATATGCAACACCATCAACAGAAGAAGTTCCCCGTTCTATATCCGCATACATTGAGAAGCATAATGCCATACTACTTGCCAATCACGGCTGCCTTGCAATGGGTAAGAACCTTGATGAGGCATTTTACAGGGCAGAAAGGATAGAGTTCCTCGCAAGGGTGATGTTTATTTCACGTCTATTGGGTGGAGAGAAGAAAATTCCTCAGGAAGAGATTGATAAGTTATTAAAAAACTGGGGAATTGAGGTGTGAAGTTCATATGTGATTTCATGCTTGGAAGACTTGCAAGGTGGATGAGGCTACTGGGTTATGATACCGAGTACTTCAGGGAAGACCATCCGGATAAACTCATTGTTAAAGCAAAGGCTGAGGCAAGGGTTGTCCTTACCAGAAATTCAAAACTTGTGGAGATACCGGGTGTTGTTTATATAAAGTCAGAGATGATCCATGAGCAACTCAGGAAGGTGATGGAGATTTTTCCTCCAGAGGGAGAACCCCTTTCAAGGTGCAGCCTTTGTAATACCCCAATACAGAGAATTGAAAAGGAGAAGGTTAAAGGAAGGGTTCCAGAGTATGTATATAAAACCCATAATGAATTCTATTACTGCCCAGTATGTGATAAGATATACTGGCAGGGAACACACATTGACCTGATGAAGGAGTTTTTGAAGAGGGTGGGATGAGGAAGGCATTTATACTCCTGTTTGCAATCATACTTTCAGGCTGTGTATCAAAGCAGGCGGTCAGGCCTGTGCCAAGAAGGGGTATGCCAGAGCCGGATGTGAGGATTCTTCTCTTAAAAAATCCAAGAAGATTCACAGTTTCATCAGATATCGGGACAAGGGTATATACCGGAGGAAAGAAGGGAATTTTTGCTGGTGAGATTGTTGTTTATACAAGACCCCTTAAGATAAAGGTTCACGGAAATATGGTTGTGAAAAATGCCAGTTTTCCCCTTGTTTTTGTTCCTGTTGGAGACGCAGGGATATACCTGAACGGAAGACCTTACAGGGGATACATAAAGTTGATAAAACATGGTGGAGATATACTTGTGATAAATTTTGTGAAGATGGAGGATTACATAAAGGGTGTTGTTCCAAGGGAAATGGGGAGACTATCTCCAGAATTGATTGAGGCATTGAAGGCACAGGCTGTTGCCGCAAGGTCATATGCATTCAACCTTCTTAACAGAAAGAAACCCTATGACCTTGTTAATACAGAAACCCATCAAGTTTACGGAAGTTATGATGTCTCAACTCCCACCACAGACAGTGCTGTTGAACTCACAAGGGGCGAGGTTCTTATGTACAGGGGGAAGGTTGCTGATGCAAGGTATTCATCCACATGTGGTGGAAGAACAGAAAACAACGAAGAGGTCTGGCCAGGTAAACCACTCCCTTACCTGAGGAGTGTTTATGATGGGAGGTTTGGTGAGCCATACTGCAGGTTTTCTCCCCATTATGAATGGCAGGTGGTATACAACAGGGATGAATTCTTTAATGTAGTGAAGAAGAGGATAAAGCAGATGTTCGGGAAGGATGTGAACAGGGTTAAGTATATAAAGGTTTCAGGAAGAACAAGGTCAGGCAGAGTGAAGAAGGTAGAGATAGGAACTGATAAAGGTAAGTTTACCATTGAAAAGGATAGGATTCGTTCACTCTTCCAGTACAATGGAAGGTCACTCAAGTCCATTCTTTTTACCATACGGCAGAAGGGCAACCTTATCATCATTGATGGAAAGGGATATGGGCATGGGGTTGGGATGTGCCAGTATGGTGCTATAGGTATGGCAAGGCTTGGTTATAATTACAAACAGATTTTGAAGCACTATTATAGAGTAACCCGGGTCGTTAGATTATGGTAAAAATAGGGTGTTGTGGTTTCCCTGTTTCCAGAAAAAGATATTATCGTGAATTCAATGTAGTTGAGGTTCAGAAAACCTTTTACAAGCCCCCTGAAAAAATACCCTTGAAAGATGGAGAAGTGAAGCACCACCAGATTTTGAATTTGTAATAAAGGCATGGCAACTCATCACACACCCTGAAACCTCTCCTACATACAGGAAGACAAAGGTAAATTACCATAGTTGTGGATTCTTCAAGGGTTCAGAGTGTGTTAATATAGGAATGGAGAAAACCCTTGAGTGTGCTGAACTGCTTGGTGCAAAGATAATCATTTTCCAGACACCTGCCTCTTTCAAAGAATCAAATGACAATATTAAGTCCATTGTTGACTTTTTCAGAAAGTTCAGGACAGACCGATTCATCTTTGGGTGGGAACACAGGGGAACATGGAGCAAAGATGCACTGAAGTTAATTTATTCAGAGACAGGTTTATTTGAAATCGTTGACCCGTTCAAGACAGAACCACTCAAGACAGATTTTATATACTTCAGACTGCATGGAATAGGTGGATACAGGTATAAATATACGGATGAAGACCTTTTGAAGTTAAAGGAATATGCTGAATGGAATGGATACATCATGTTCAACAATACAAACATGTTTGAAGATGCAAAAAGATTCAGGAAAGTGGTATCCAGTTAGTGGTTTGAGATTGCTCTCATCGGACAGTCTTGGTGTAAGAAGTTTCAGTATATTTGTTGATACAGGAGAGGAGAAGATAATCATTGACCCGGGGCTTGACATTGCACCTCTCAGGTTTGACCTGCCACCCCATCCCCTTGAGATAGAAAGATTTTATGAGTTGAAGAGCAGAATAATACAATACCTTGGAATGGCTGAAGTTATCATAATATCCCATTTTCATCACGACCACTTCACAAGGGAACTTGTACCAATGTATATGGGGAAAAGATTGATAATGAAGGATCCACAAAGGAATATAAATTTTATGCAGAAGAAGAGGGCAAGGGAAATAACAGATATGATAAAGGATTACGAGATTGCAGATGGAAGAGAATTTAGATTTAAAGGAGGGAGTATTAAGTTTTCAAGACCTCTTCCCCATGGAACAACACCTGCGGTTGTTTTAAGCACATTCATTGAAACAGATAGGTTTAAACTTCTCCACACATCGGATATTTCAGGTCCTATTGAGGAGAAAGCAATGAGATTCATACTTGAGATGAAACCAGATATACTGATACTTGATGGTCCGGCACTGTACATAAATAAAAAGTATAGAGATACGTTCTTAAAAAACATGGATATAGTCTTTGAAAAATTGCCCGATGTAAAACTGGTGATAGACCATCACACAACAAGGGACCCAGGGTGGAGAAAAGAACTCGCTTCTATCTCTAAAAAAGCAATCACATTTGCTGGATATAACGGTCTTGAAGACCAGCCTCTGGAAGGAATGAGGAAAACCCTGTGGGAATCCTGCTTTATATAGGGACGGAGGGTCAGTTTAAATGGATAATACAATAATACAATCTGTCAAGTGGGGTTTTGATAATTGGATAGGATTAAAAAAGCATTATTTTTCTTTCCGGCCATATCCCGGTTGACAGAACCCATGTTTTTTTCTATTATCGCCAGAAAAAGGAGGTTATAATGACCCTTTTGCTCATTCACAGACCCAAAAATCTTTTGCTTTCGCTCCTCTATGATATGGGGCTGGTAACCCTTGGAGTCCTTCTGCTTGTGGTCTCTGCACGGATAGTGATACCCATACCATTCACACCCGTTCCTGTAACCGGCCAGACACTTGCTATCTTTCTCATTGCCTCATCCATGGGCAGGACAAGGGGGATTCTTTCTGTTCTTTCCTACATCCTTGTGGGGGTTGCAGGACTGCCCGTGTTTGCTGGTGGCACATTGGGTATTGCAAGGATTTTGGGCCCCACTGGAGGATACATTATAGGATTTCTCCTTGCTGCCTATGTTATCGGGTATCTATCTGAAAAGGGATGGGACAAACAATTCCTCAAAGCGACTCTAACCTTCCTTATTGGAGACATATTTATCTACATACCAGGGATTATTCAACTTTCAATCTTTACTGGATGGAACAGGGCCTTTCTCATGGGATTGTACCCGTTCATTCCCGGCGATATAGTGAAAATAATGATTGCGGGGACATCACTCCCTCTCCTCTGGAGATTAAGAAGGGCATAGGGGATTGCAAATCTCCATATTTCAGTCTGAAGGATTTATTAGAAAAACTGTCAAATTGGCTGGTCATAGGCGTCATTTGTTGCCCTTAGCCATGCCTCACCAAAACACTCTTTTTTATGTTACTCTATATCCGGATAACTGTATTGTTTGTTTCTGTCAAGCCCCTTTATCAGGTGCTGTTCTGTGGAGGGGATTGCTCTGCTATGAGTTTGTATATCCTCACGGGGTTTTCCTTGCCCTTAACCTTTATAAGATAGGGACCCTGGAATGTGAATGGAACATTAATCTCATTGAATACCCTTTCAGATATAACAATCTCACCGCCTCCTGCCACCTCCTGTAGTCTTGAAGCAAGATTCACGGTATCACCAATAACCGTGTAATCAAGCCTTTCCTGTGAACCAATATTACCCACGACTGCCTCGCCTGAATTTATGCCAATACCAATGCTCATGGTGGGCTGTCCGAGCCTCTTCCTCCTCTCATTGATTTTCTGTATCTCCTTCTGTATATCCACTGCAGACATCACTGCCCTGTTCTGGTCATCTGGATGTTCAATGGGTGCGCCATAAACGGCCATGAGACAATCGCCAATAAACTTGTCAATTGTCCCTTCGTATCTGAATACAACATTGGTCATTGCTGAAAGGAGTTCGTTCAGGAGTGCAACAACCTGTTCTGGAGGAAGTTTCTCTGAGAGGGGGGTGAATTTTCTGACATCCGCAAAAAGCACTGTTACCTTTTTCCTTGTCCCTTTCAAAAGATTCACATACTTGTCAGGGTCTTTGAATATCTCCTCTGCAACCTGATGGGAAACATATCTCCTGAAGGCATCCTTTATCTGCTCCTTCTCCTTCAAACTCTTTGCCATGTTGTTGAATGCCTCTGTTAATTCACCTATCTCATCCCTTGATTTTATCTTAATCCTTACATCGTACTTCCCTTTTGCAATCTGCTGGACACCATAAACAAGTTGCTTTATAGGCCTGCTCATGAAACTGGATAGTATCACGGCACCAATAATACCGAGGAAAAGCCCTATGGATGCGATTGTTATTAAAATCAGTTGAATCTTCTGGGTTGTTGATTCAATCCTTCCAATGTCAAGACCAATATAAACCTTCCCAATCTCCTTTTTACCGGCAAGAAGAATGGGATATTCAACCCTGTAAACATTTCCGGGGAATTTATAGTCATTCACATTTTTCCCGATCCATCTCACATCGTTATGTGCCCTTATAATGCCTTCCCTGTCTGTGATAAATGCATAGATTACCCCCTCGTTCTTTGAAGCGTCTGCAACGATTGTTGCAAGGTAAAGGTCATCGTTTGTTATCAGGGGGTCTTCAGCATTCAGGGCAATCATTCTTCCTATTAGTTCACCCTGGAGTTTAATCTCATGGGATAGGGCTTCCCTCACCCTGTTAAGGGTAAAGTAGAAAATAAGAAGTGTAACAATTGTGAGGAGGAGGAAAATCAGTATTATGAACTTCAGCCTTATGGATATTCTCATAAATCAGTCAGACTTCTTGAGTTCCTTTAATTTAAGTTTTGCCCTCTGGATGTTCTCTTTTGCGTTGGGGTAATCTGGATAGAGTTTCAGTGCCTTTTCCCAGTATTTTATTGCCAGTTCGTAGTTGTTTTTTGTATAGGCTT
>JAGGTX010000195.1 GCA_021163525.1 Caldifarciminota bacterium | reverse complement strand
TGCTGAATCAGTTCCACCATAATATGCAATACTGTCAAGTGTAGCTGAACCGGCCATCCCTATACCAACCACATAGACATTGATTGCAACATCCTGTTCAGGATGGGCTCCCTGGGCCGGAATATGGACATGCTGGAGGGATTCTGCCTCCCAGTAACACTGTTTTTTCATCCATAAAGGGCTTGAACCATCATAACTTGACAGCCTTGCATTTTCTCCATCGTCATAGGTTAAAGTGTCTATACCATATGTTGGCTCTCCATCAGTCAGAAGAACAATATTGTAGTTTCTGCACCATCTTGCATTGTCGTTCCAGAGGAAATCCTTGTACCAGTATCGTGCACCCCTCAATGCAGGTGCAATGGGTGTTCCTCCATCCGCCCTCATTTCATTCTGGTCATTGTAATTGTTTATCTCGCTGTCAAGCAACCTCATTATCTCGTTTATGTGGGACTGATTCTGCCCCTGTGCATTGGATATTTCAACCCTTATCATACACTGCTCTTTTGCCAAGTCAGTTTCATTGCCATACCACTGGAGGTCTGGTATAAATTCAACAAAACTATCCTCCTCTACTTTGTACCATGCTCTATAATAAGAAGTATCCTCAGCACTTTTACCCTGGTAAAAGGTTGCAAGACCCCATCTGAATGTTCCTGATATCCGGACAAGGGTGGTCTCCATGGCAGTCTTTACTATGTGCATTCTGGATTTATTCCCATAGCAATCTGGATCCCCATTATTATACCAGTCAGGTGCATAACCATAAAATGGATGCTTCACCGGATAAGAATTCCCTCCATGACCCCCTTTAGGTCCATGAGGATTATAATTGAAATCACCACCTATTGTTCCATCACCATGGGTATTTTCACCATCCATATTCCAGGTCATACTTCCAGAACTGTCAAGGATTATCAGGACATCAGGTGCGACGAATAGGGAGAAGAACTCCTCATCACTGTCTTTATATGCTGAGAGATTCAACATGAATGGCATTAAAACAAGGCTTAAAATGGTCAGTCTCTTTAACATGGTAACCTCCTAAAATTTAGGGGTTTCTATCTTATTTTCAATCTCACCAATAGACTTTGCCGATTTTTTTATTCCGTATGTAACCCTTTGAATCGCCCTTGTATAGGATAACTTCTCACCATTGTAAACATATATTTTTTCAGGAATTGGTCCAAGACCATTCACATCTCTATACCCATCTATCTTTATCATCCTTTTTCCCCTTTTCACCTCAACTGGATACATACGGTTATTTAAAACCATTCTCAAGCCACCAACACCAGTATAAATCCCTCTGTCAACCTTCTTTAACTTTGCCGAGAGATAAGCCCAGCGTCTTCCAAAAAAGATGTATCCAGGTATATACTCCCGTGGTAAAGTTTTCATTCTCTCACTATAGATGAATAAGGGAACAGTGTCTGAACAATTATGGTCTATGGTGACTTTATTATCCTTTGATACTACCTCCCTCCACGGTCTTATCTCAAGCATGATAAGGTCAGTGGATTCCTTGAACAAAATCTGTCTTATGGTATCTTTCTCTGTTATAATAACAAATTCAACCTCCACAGGGGTATAGACCTTCTCAAAGATGGGTTTTTCCAATTGTGGATAGATGTATAAAGATGTTAAAAGCACAATAAACATGTTCACCTCCTTTTAATACATTGTGTGGCCAAAGGCTCCTGCTGTGCCAACATAGGGTTTACTATATGCTGCCATCACCTGGAAGGAACGTTTGTATCCGCTGTTTGGAACATATCCAGTTGTGCTGAATGAGTATATGAATTGCTGCATACCATTCACTGTTCCAGGTAGTGGATAGGGATCTATGAAAGGAACAGGCCATATAAAGTACTGGTCCCCTGATGAGGATAGAGAGTCCACATAAACCAGCCTCTTCTCGCCCACAACATAAACCGTATCCCTATGTCCACTGATTGAATATCCAGATGTTGAGCCAAAGTAATACCTTAAAAGGTCATTGTTCGGTATACAGGAGATATAAAACTCTTCTGCTGCTTCAGAGGCAATAAATGCCCTTTTTCTATTGTTGTGAATAAGGGTCTTAAAAGCTGATGTCTGCGTAAAACCAACAACAGCAACAATCAGGAATGTCATAACCAGTATAATCAGAAGCATTATAACCAGTGATATACCTCTTTTATCCATATCAACCTCCCATATTTTTTATAACAACATCGCTGTTGGTTTTAATTTTAATGGGCTTACCCATGTAGGTCTTGTTTATAACAATGTAATAACTGATCTTCCTCACAATCCTTGAACCACTCATGGTGGTAGTGTCTATCTCCGCTACAGGTGTTGCTAATAGTGAATCCCTTTCACCGTAATAGGTTAGTCTGAAACTGTCCACCCCTGCAATTATCAATGACCTGTTTTTACCTTCATAGAAATAAAGGGAATCATTCTGGAGCCTTATTGAGTATAGAGAATCATCGTAAGCCCCATCCTCATTCTCGTCATATGTATAATAAATATACTGGCTATCACCCTGGATAATCCCGAACGCACCAGAGCCTTTCGGGTCAAACCCGATCATCCTGATTTGTTTCTCAATAAAATCAGTGGATAACGAAAGTTTGCTGGACATCCGGGAGTATTCCATCTGGAAATTTGCCTGCCTCTGGAGTGAAACAAAGGAACCAATAACAAGCGTCATAACAACGGATAAAACTGTTATCACCACAATCATTTCAACGATGGTAAAACCTTTTTTTCTCATACCCCCTCCTATTGATGGGATGATAGGAAGAACTCCAGTTTAACACCAACATTGTATGGCCCAGTTCCATCTACATAGAAAACCATGTAACTTCCGGGTTCAGAAGATGTACTTCCAACCTTTGTAGAACAGGTAAGCGTGTATGTGTAAATACCATTACCAATCGTATCACTTACGGTTCTCACAACCTGGCCATTAGAAGTGTTCTGCCACAAGGAATCATAACCATTCTGGCTATCAAGAATGTCCGCTTTAAAATCATCTATAACACTCTCAGCACCAGAATATAGATTCTTAAGGGCATTGAATTTTGCGTTCGCCCTCTGATTTGTTATAAAGAAGGCAAAGTATGCACTCAATGCAATGGCAAGTATAACCATGGTTATCATGAGTTCAATAATCGTCATTCCCTTTTTCATTTTATACTCACCTCCCCTAACTTATTTATTGATATAATTCTGGAATAGGTCTTTCCATTAGCAGTCTTAACAACAGTGAAGGAATCAGGAGTAGCTACACTCCCATCTTTATTAACCCTTATAAAAATAGAGCCTGTACACTGGACATCAACCCCATAATCTGAAAATCTAAAAGTGTCCCTATAAACAGGTGAATTCAGAGAGTCACTATAGCACTCATCCCTTCCAGGTTCAATCTCAAAAACCCACTGCTCAGTATCAGCTCCCATGAATCTGTGCACCTCTCTATAGTAGAAATGGGTAAAACTACCAAGACACTGTTGGAGGGTATAGTTTGGCAGAAAACGTCTAAAACCATATATACTGAGTGCTGTTAAAACACCAATAACGACAACCACGACCATCAACTCAATAAGTGTAAAACCCTTTTTCATTTTCTCACCTCCATAAAATTTTATGCAATATGTATTCCAGATTTCTTTTGTTTGAATTTCAGTATGTTACAAATATGAGGGATAAAGAAATGTGTAAATTTCTCATAAGGGTTGAAATGGATTACACACTATCTTCTTCTGAAAAATCCTCCTCTTCTCCTGTTTTTCTCCTTCTCTTCCTCTTTATGTTCTTCTTCCTTCTCACCAATCACCTTGAGAAGTCCTGATGATATCAAACCGTAAAGGGTCTTTGCAACAAGGAATTCCTCAAGCCCGAGTTCCTTTGCTATCTCCTTAAGGCTCTTTTTACCATCTACTGTTGTGAGGATCTTCCATTCATCTGCTGATAATTCAATGTTGCTCATCTCTGGTTCTTCAACAAAATTCACAATCACATTCACAGAAGGTATGACCCTTTTCATCTGCTTCCATTCGTCAATCTGCCTTGCTGCCTCCAGTATAACATTCTGAATGGGCATCTGGATGGATGTCTTGTTCACCACCTCACCTGGTCTGAACTCAAATGTTCCATTCCTGTAAACAAGTATCTTCCTGACTGCACTCATGCCCTCTGAACCCTGTGCCTCTGCATGTAGAAGAAGACCACCCTTGAAGTACATCAGGGCATCACCCTTCTCACCTTTTATATGAAGAACACCGTCCTTGTTTGAAAGGTGTATAACCTGTAAAACATCTGTTATCTCAAAATCCTCAAGATTTCCTGATAAAGGCACTATCCCTCCTTAAAGAATCCCATTTTTCCGAATTTTTCTATCCTTTTGATTATCAATTCATCTCCTTTTATCTTTGAGAGTTCCCTGTAAGTATCCAGTATTGTCTCTTTCAATATCTTTGCTGCACCCTCAGGGTCCCTGTGGGCACCACCCGGTGGTTCTGGAATTATACCATCAATCACACCCATTTTCAAGAGGTCCTTTGCTGTTATCTTCAAAGATTCTGCTGCCTTATCCTTGAACTTCTGGTCCCTCCAGAGGATTGAAGCACAACCTTCTGGTGAAATCACTGAATACATGGCGTTCTCCTGCATATAAACCCTATCCCCAACACCAATTGCAAGTGCTCCACCACTCCCTCCCTCACCTGTCACAATAACAATGATTGGCACCGGAAGGACTGCCATCTCCTTGATATTCACGGCAATGGCCATTGCCTGGCCTCTCTCCTCCGCACCTATACCAGGAAAGGCGCCAGGTGTATCTATGAACGCAATTATGGGCTTTCCAAATTTTGCACCTGTTTTCATAACCCTCAATGCCTTTCTGTAACCCTCAGGGTGTGGCATCCCAAAATTCCTCTTTATCTTCTCCTCCACTGTCCTGCCCTTCTGATGACCCACTATTGTGAATGGGATGCCTTCAAGTGTGGCAAAACCAGACACAATCGCAGGGTCATCGGCAAACAATCTATCACCATGCAGTTCCACCCAGTCGTTGAAAATAAGGTTTATATAGTCAAGGGTGTATGGTCTGTCAGGATGTCGTGCAAGTTGAACCTTCTGCCAGGGCGTAAGGGAAGAAAATATCTTCCTCCTCAGTTCATTCAGTTTCTTTTCAAGTGGTTTTATCTCATCCTCAAGTGAAATCCCCTCTGTCTCCGAGAGATTTCTCAACTCTTCTATCTTCTTCTCCAGTTCCTCAATGGGTTTCTCAAAGTCAAGGTATGTTGCCATGCTTAAAATCTCCAGTTTACAGTTAGTGTGTTAAGCAAACCAAGATTATTATACATGGAACTGACTGAATAATCAACAGTAAAATTCTTATAATCAAGTCCCAAACCTCCTGAATACCTCTCAATCAAATTCCTGAACTTTTTACCTCCCCTTATACTGAAAAACTGATATTTCAGTTCAAAACCTGTATATATCTCTGTAACATTGTAAAGGGGCTTAACAAGATCCACACCCACCATAAATTCAACAGGGTTACCTCTGTAGATATATCCAGCACCAGCCCTCCAGGTGGTTGGAAGCCTGAGCCTTGATTCTCCCCTGTACTTTGGACCTAAATGAAGAAAGGCAATGTTGAAGGTTGCATCATATATATTATAGTTTAATCCAATATCAAAGGAAAAGGTATTCTCCTCTTCAATAAAGATTTTTTCTCTCAGCAGTTTCAAACCAAGGCCAATATTCAGATGCGAGAGAGTCCTTCCCATGAAAAGGCCCATTGCAGCATCATAACCGGAATATGTGGTAATGGATGTATCAGGAACATCACCATGGAGTTCCATATCAGGTGAGAAGAGCCCCTCAAAGAAGAAGGCATAATACATATTCATGGAGTAAGATGCATAGGTGAACCTGTCCATGTAAGAGCCTGCAACATACTGCCTGTGTGATGCTGAAAAAACCCTTCCTCCTTCAGCAAAATTCAGTGGATATGCAGGATTCTGGGTCATGGAGTTTTCCGGTTTGAAGTAGTAAAGTCCTCCACTTCCAAGCACTCCTGCATCTTTATCAAACACAAGCATCTCAAAACCAACAGGTTCACCTGTCCTATTAAACCAGTCTATCAACTTCTCCATAGGCTCCGGAAGGGCCATGAGAAGAAACATTATCATTCTGTCTCCTTCCCCAGGGCATAACCTGCCTCAAGAGCAGATATATTCATATCTGCAAAAGCCGGGTTCACCCTTTCAAGCACAGCCTTTTTTAGTGCATCCAGACTCACTATCCCTGTTAACCCTGATATGGCACCAAGGGAGACCATATTTGTTGTTATCGGCCTGCCAGTAACATCAATGGCCCTCTGGCTGAGGCCAAGGGGATAAATCCTATTATCATTATTGTCGTAATCCTTCACATAAAAGGGGTCTATTATGATCTTGCCATTATCCTTTACAAAGTTTCTGTATTCATTGTAGGAATCCTGTGTGAGGCATAGCAGGACATCAGCCATGCGAACCTTTACATAGTGTATCTCGGTGTCTGAAATGATAACCTCTGACTTACTCAGCTCACCCCTGGTTGCAGCACCATACAACTGGGATTGAACAACATTCTTTCCTTCATAGATACCTGCTGCCTCGGCAAGGATGATACCCCCCAGTATCAATCCCTGTCCACCTTCACCTGCAAGCCTTATCTCATACTTCATTCTTCACCCCGCAGTTTATTCTCTAAACTTGCATATTTTTCTGTGAGTTCAGGTAGGCCCTCTTCCTGCCTGAAGATACCTATCGGGAATTTACCTTTTCTTTCTTCTTCTGGCATCTTCTGATACTTTGATAGGGGAACAACGATGCTCTCCACATATTTCAGGTTCTTTGCACCATCAGCAGAGAGTTTATTCCTTCTTCCAAAGTTGATTGGGCATGTGGTTATCACATCAACAACAGAAAAACCTTTATGAAGTATGGCCTTCTTTATAAGACCATCCAGCATGGGCACATGGTAGGAGGAACCCCTTGCAACAAAACTTGCACCTGCACCAAGCGCAAGTTCAACAATATCAAAAGGCTTTTCAATCATTCCATAGGGTGCTGTTGTTGCATACATACCGGTGGGTGTTGTGGGTGAAACCTGCCCACCTGTCATTCCATAGATGGAGTTGTTGTAAACAATGGCAGTTATATCAATATTCCTCCTTGCAGCATGGATAAAGTGATTACCACCTATTGCAGCAGCATCTCCATCACCCATAACAACAAGCACGGTCATTTCAGGTCTAACGAGTTTTATCCCTGTTGCAAAGGTGAGAGCCCTTCCATGGGTTGTATGTAGTGTATGGAAGTCAACATACCCTGGGGTTCTCCCAGAACACCCTATTCCAGATACCATCATCACCTTATTTTTATCCAGCCCAAGTTTATGAACTGCGCGGAGGATTGCACCGAGAATTATTCCATGCCCACACCCCGGACACCAGATGGAAGGGAATTTATCATGCCTTAAGTACTGTCTTGCAATTTCAGTAACCATTTATACCCTCCATAACCACACCCTCAATCTCTTCGGGTGTTATTATCTCCCCATTTGACTTGCCAAACCATTTTATCTTCCATCTATCAGTAACCCTTTCAACCACATGGACGATCTGACCCTGGTTCATCTCAAAAACAAAGATTTTCTTCACACGCTCTGATACTTCCTTTATCTGGGTTTCAGGAAATGGGAAAAGAACCCTTGGCCTGAAAAGACCTATGTTTATACCCTTCTCCCTGAGTTCCTCTACGGCCTCCCTGGCAGACCTTGATACTGCACCAAGGGCAAAGACCATGTACTCTGCATCTGGATATACGATTTCAACATCCGCAATCCTGTCCCTGTTTCCCGTTATCTTTCTTATTATCCTCTCTATCAATGCCTTAACCTTCTCAGGGTTATGGGTTGGAAAACCTGTTTCATCATGGACGAGACCCGTGGTATGAAACCTGTACTCTGAACCATAGGCAGCCATTGGTGGGACATCCCCTTCCTTAACTTCGTAAGGAAGATATTCCTCAGGTGGACCATCGGGTGTCTTCCTGTAAACCTGCTCAACTGTCTCAGGAAGTTCAACAATCTCCCTCATATGCCCGATTATCTCATCAGAAAGTATAATCACAGGTGTCCTGTATTCTTCTGCAAGGTTGAATGCCTTCACTGTGAGATAAAAACATTCCGAAACAGAATTGGGATATATAAC
>JAGGTX010000169.1 GCA_021163525.1 Caldifarciminota bacterium | reverse complement strand
TCCACAATTGACACACATTCATTTTTTGGTATATTCTTTCATATGAACTTTGAAGATAAACTTAAAAGACTGGAAGAAATAGTCCACCTCCTTGAAGATGAGAAGACACCCCTTGAAGAGGCACTTAAACTCTTTGAGGAAGGGAATGCCCTTTTTAAGGAACTGAAGGCCTATCTAAAAAAGGCAGAGGAAAAGATTGAAATCCTGATAAAAGACCAGATGGGAACTTTGACAACGGATGAAGACGAAGAAGTTCCTTGAGAGGCTAAAAGTAGAGGTGGACACATACATGGACAAACTCCTGCCCCCTGATACTGTTTATCCCTCTGTTATACACGAAGCCATGAGGTACAGTATCTTTGCAGGAGGAAAGAGGATAAGGCCTATCCTGCTTCTGGTTTGTTACCAGGCAACCGGTGGCAAAGAAATAGAAAAGGTTATGCCCTTCGCTTGTGCACTTGAACTCATTCATACATACTCCCTAATACACGATGACCTTCCCGTAATGGACAACGATGACCTGCGGAGAGGAAAACCAACCTGCCACAAGGTCTTTGGTGAAGCAATTGCAATACTTGCAGGTGATGGACTCTTTTCCCATGCCTACTACCTGATGACACTTACAGATGTAAATAAAAAAAGACTTCTTGAAGCCATAAAAATAATTTCAAATGCGATTGGTTCCCTGGGAATAGTGGGTGGACAGACAATGGATATAAAGATGAAAGGAGAAAGACCAGACCCCAAAACTTTGAGGTACATCCATTCAAGAAAGACTGCCTGTTTTATATCTGCATCATGTGAGATTGGAGGAATACTGGCGGGAACATCAAGGAAAAAAAGAGAGGCACTCAGGAAGGGTGGTCTGTACCTTGGTATGGCATTCCAGATTGTTGACGACCTTCTGGATGTTATTGGTGATGAGAAAAAGGTTGGAAAGAGATTGAGAAAGGATAAGGATAAGGTTACCTATCCAGCACTCTACGGTGTTAATGGCTCCAGGTTCAGGGCAAAGGCCTACACCGAACTTGCCATCAAAAACTTCCAGAAACTTGGTGAAGCCTCAGATAAACTCGTAGAGATATCAAAGTATCTTGAACAAAGGATGTTTTGATGGAACTCTATCACAATTACAACATCATAATCGTCACAGCACTATGCATTGTTTCTGCACAACTTCTTAAGGTTATCAATTATATTCTGTCGCACAGGAAGATAAACTTTGTGAGAATTGTTGAAACTGGTGGTATGCCAAGTTCTCATTCTGCCTCATCAGCAGCCCTTACCACATTGGTGTGGCTGAGAGAGGGTGCAACTTCATCTGTATTCGCACTGGCATTATTTTTCACCGCATTCATAATGTATGAGGCTGCTGGTGTAAGAAGGGCTGCAGGTAGGCAAGCAAAATTGCTCAACGAACTTGTTGACGACCTGTACAAGCACAGGCCTATAAAGGAAAAAAAACTTAAAGAACTCCTTGGGCATACTCCTCTTGAGGTGTTCATGGGTGCCCTTTATGGGGTGGTTTTTGCTATCGCATTCTACAGGTGAGGTGAAAGATGCTTGAAAAGGTTAACTTTCCTTCTGATGTTAAGGGTTTGAGTATAAAAGAACTACAGGAACTTGCCTCTGATTTACGAAAGGAGATAATAAGAGTAACTTCAAAGAATGGTGGACATGTTGCACCAAATCTTGGGGCAGTGGAACTTGTGATTGCCATTGCATATGTCTTTGACCAGCCTGTGGACAAGGTCATATGGGATGTTGGGCATCAGGCATATGCCCACAAACTAATTACAGGAAGAAAAAAGGTATTCAACACCCTGAGACAGTATGGTGGAATAAGTGGATTCCTGAAGAGGGATGAAAGCATATATGATGTTTTTGGTGCAGGTCATGCAAGTACTTCTATATCTGCTGCACTTGGGTTCTCTGTGTCAAGGGATATGAAAAAAGAGAACCATCATATTGTTGTGGTGGTTGGAGACGGTGCACTCACTGGTGGAATGGCATTTGAAGGTCTCAATCAACTTGGTCATCTTAGAAAGAATTTGCTTGTCATCCTGAATGATAACAAGATGTCCATCTCCCCAAATGTTGGTGGGCTCAAAAATTACCTGATAAAACTCCAGTCTGAACCTGTTTACAACAGGTTTAAGGACGATGTCTGGGACCTTCTGGGAAAACTTCCTCCAGGTCTCAGCCAGAAGGCAAGGGAGGCTGCAAGCAAGGTATCAGAAGGGCTTAAAAATCTACTCGTCCCCAATCTCCTCTTTGAAGAACTCGGAATAAGATACTTTGGTCCTATAGACGGCCATAATCTTCCTGAACTCATTGAAATTCTGGAGAAACTGAAAAATATAAAAGGGCCTAAACTCCTTCATGTTCTCACTGTAAAGGGTAAAGGATTTGAACCTGCTGAAAAGATGCCCACTCTGTTCCATGGGCTTGGCAAGTATGACCCTGAAACAGGCATGCCTTTGAAAAAGAAAGGGGCTCCAAGTTACAGCAAGGTTTTTGGAAGAACCCTGACTGACCTTGGTAAAACAGACCAGAAGATTGTTGCAATAACAGCAGCAATGCCTGAAGGAACCGGGCTTGACATCTTCAGGGAGGAAATACCTGAGAGATTCTTCGATGTTGGTATTGCTGAACAGCATGCAGTAACATTTGCCGCTGGCATGGCAGCATCAGGGCTCAAACCCTTCTGTGCCATATATTCAACATTCCTCCAGAGGGCATTTGACCAGATAATCCATGATGTCGCAATACAGAACCTTCCAGTGAGATTTGCCCTTGATAGAGGTGGAATCGTTGGCGAGGATGGCCCCACCCACCATGGTGTATTTGACCTATCCTACCTCAGGATTATTCCCAATATGGTTGTGATGGCCCCAAAGGACGAAGCAGAACTCCAGAGGATGATAAAAACTGCCCTTGATTATGATGAAGGTCCCATTGCCTTCAGGTATCCCAGGGGAAGAGGGCTTGGTGTTAAGCTCTACGAAAAACCTGAACCTATACCAATAGGCACATGGGAAGTGCTGATAGAGGGAGAACATGTTCTGATTCTGGCAGTTGGCTCAATGGTTCAACCATCCCTTGAGGCAACAGAACTTCTAAAGGAAATAAATCCCACGGTTGTGAATGCAAGGTTCATCAAGCCCATGGATGAAGAACTCCTCAAGAAACTCGTAAAGAGCCATAAAATCATCGTAACCGTTGAGGAGAATACCTTGATGGGTGGATTTGGGAGTGCCATACTTGAAACTCTGAACAGGTGGAGAATAAAGAGGGATGTTTTAAGACTTGGTATCCCTGACAGGTTCATTGAGCATGGTTCAAGAAATCTGCTTCTTGAGAAAATTGGGCTTTCAAAAGAAGGAATTGCCTTAAGGATAGAAGAATTTATCAATGCGGGGTAAAACACTTAAAAGCACCCTCTCCATAAAGGGGAAAGGAATCCATACTGGAGAGGAGGCAAGGGTTACAATTCATCCTTCCACATCAGGTAAGATTGAATTCAAAAGGAATGGTGTGACAATCCCTGCCTCCATAGATTATATTGTTTCCAGTGAACACGGCACTGACATAGGGAAGGATGGAATTGTGATTAAAACAATAGAACATCTTATGTCTGCAATAGTAGGTGCTGGCCTGACAAGTCTTTTAATTGAGGTTGAAGGGATTGAGATACCTATACTTGATGGTAGTTCTCTGCCATTCATTCAAATGTTTATTGATGCAGGGTTTGAAGAAATAGACCTATCCCCTACACCATTTGGACCCAAAAGACCCTTAACAATCAAATCAGAGGGCTCTTTAATTCAGGCACTACCCTTTGATGGTTTCTCCGTTACATATGTTGTTTCCTACCCTCATCCACAACTATATATGCAGTTCCATACCTTTGATTCCATGTCCCGATACAGGGAAGAGATTGCCCCTGCAAGGACATTCGGGATACTGGAATGGGCTGATGAGTTAAGGGAAAAGGGTTTAGTAAAAGGCGCCTCCATTGAAAATATTCTACTCTACAACAAAAATGGTCCCGTGAATGAACCACGATTCAAAAATGAGGTTGCAAGGCATAAAATACTTGACTTTATAGGGGATATTGGTTTATTATCAACCAGACCAGAAGGTTATTACTTTATAATAAAAGGTGGGCATAAACTCCATCTTAAACTTGCAGAAACCCTTGGAAAGGAGGTGAATGGTGCAGTATAACATTGAGGATATACTGAAGATACTTCCTCATAGATACCCCTTCCTTCTTGTTGACAGGATTGTATCATTAACTGAGGATGAGGTGGTAGGTATAAAGAATGTAACCATGAATGAACCCCAGTTCACTGGCCATTTTCCTGGTGCACCTGTAATGCCAGGGGTTCTTATTGTAGAATCCATGGCACAGACAGGAGGGTTTCTCCTTCTGAAGAGAATTGATGACCCTGAGAACAAACTTGTTTATTTCGGTAAAATAGATAAGGTTAGATTCAGAAAACCTGTTAAACCAGGGGACACACTCGTGCACAAATTGAAACTTATAAGGTTCAGGGGAAACCTGTGCGTTATGGAAGGTAAATCCTATGTTGATGATGAACTTGTTGCTGAGGGCGAATTCACAGCAGTGGTGGTGGACAGAGAATGATACATCCAACCGCCATTGTCCATAAGACGGCCAGAATTGGTGATAATGTCAGGATAGGTCCCCATGTGAGGATTGAGGAGGATGTCACCATTGGTGATGGAACAGAAATAATGGATGGAACAATCATTTTCAGCAATACAATTATTGGTAATAACAATCAGATTTTCCCCTACTGCATAATCGGTGGTGTTCCACAGGATAAAAAGTATGCGGGTGAACCATCATTAACACTGATTGGTGACAACAACACTATAAGGGAATTCACGACAATCCATAAACCTGTTGGTGAAAAGGAAAAGACACTCATTGGTTCTGCCAATTACATAATGGCATACTGCCACATTGCCCACAACTGTATTATCGGCTCAAACACAATCCTGGTTAATAATGTAACCCTTGGAGGGTATGCAGAGGTTGGTGACTTTGCATACCTGAGCGGATTTGTTGCCATCCATCAGTTCACAAGGATAGGGGCATACTCAATTGTTGGAGGAGGATACAGGGTGATAAAGGATGTTGTTCCATTCGCCCTTGCTGCTGGTGAACCACTCACAATCAGGGGCGTTAATTCCGTTGGATTGAGGAGGAATGGCTTCTCTAAGGAGAGGAGAGAGGTGATAAAGGATGCATTCAGAATTCTCTTCAAGTCAAACCTCAACACAAAACAGGCGATTGAAAAAATAAAAGAAGAAATCCCCATGAATAATGACATAAGAATGCTGATAGAATTTATAGAAACAAGTAAAAGGGGTATTGTAAAAAAGGGAGGAAAGGATGCTTGACGAGGTAAAGATATCCAGTGCAATCATAGAGAAGGGGCTCAGGAGAATGAGGGAAATAACCAGGGTTGATGTGGTTATTGCAGGCGGTGGTCCTTCAGGGCTTACTGCTGCATACTATCTTGCGAAGGACAATATTAATGTTGTTCTCTTTGAAAGGGCATTGAAACTTGGTGGGGGAATGCCTGGCGGTGGTAATGGTTACCCATTCATCGTTGTTCAGAAAACAGCCCTTGAAATACTCAAGGAGTTTGATGTAAATTTCACTCCCTATGATGAAGAGTACTTTATTGCAGACTCACTTGAAACAACAGCAAAACTCACTGCAAAGGCGATTGATGCAGGGGCAAAGATACTGAACCTTATATCCTGTGAGGATGTGGTCCTGATAGATGATAGGGTTCAGGGGGTTGTTGTCATTTCTACACCGATAGAGATGGCTGGATTGCATGTTGACCCTCTGACTGTACGAAGCAAAGCAGTGATTGATGCCACTGGCCATTCTTCAGAGGTTACAAGGACACTTGTTAAAAAGGGTGGTGTAAGACTTAACACAGAAACAGGTGGGGTTGTTGGGGAAAAACCCATGTGGGTTGATTTTGCTGAAACAACGATCATTGAAAACACAAAAGAGGTTTATCCAGGACTTTTCGTTTGTGGAATGGCGGCAAACGCAGTATTTGGAGGACCAAGGATGGGACCTATCTTTGGTGGTATGTTCCTGAGTGGTAAAGAGGTCGCAAGAATAGTAAAGGAGAGTTTATGATTGACCGTGACCTTTTAATTCAGAGGGCAATGGAAAATCTTTCAGGTGATGACCTTATCATAGATTCCTCCATTGCAGGACTGATTGACCATACACTTTTGAGACCGGATGCAACTGAAGGGGACATAATTCACCTATGTGAGGAGGCAAAGAATTATGGATTCTTTGGTGTATGTGTTCAGCCATACTGGGTTTCACTTGCCCACAGACTGCTTAAGTACTCAAATGTGAAGGTCATAACTGTTTGTGGCTTCCCCGATGGTGCCAATATCACAGATGTGAAGATTCAGGAAGCAAGAATGGCGAATATACAGGGTGCAGATGAGATAGACATGGTTATGAACATAGGTGCATTCAAGTCGGGTGAGTTTTCCATTGTCGTTGATGATATAAAAAAGGTGAAAAGGGCACTCAAGCCTGGAACAATCCTGAAGGTCATTATAGAGACCCCGTTGCTCAGTGAGGAAGAAATAATAAAGGCATCCATACTTGTCAGGGAAGGGGGGGCAGATTTTGTAAAGACAGGAACAGGAAGGATTGGTGCTGTTAAAGTGAGGGATGTTGAGGTGATAAAAAAGGCCGTTGACTTACCTGTGAAGGCAGCAGGCGGTATAAGGACAATGGGTTTTGCATCTGAACTCTTAAAAGCAGGTGCAGAAAGGCTTGGAACATCAGGGAGCACCAGGGTTGCTTCATCATAAAGGAGGATAAATGTCTGAGAAGATAAAAGAAATTCTAAAAAAGGCTGAGGAACTTGAAAGAAGTGGAAAAATCATGGATGCAATAAAAAAATATGAGGAGGCTATAGAAACATATCCTGAAAACCTTGAGGCACACTTCAAACTTGGACTCCTGTGCATGAAGATACTCCAGAAGGATATTGAGGTGGAAAATCTACTTGAAAACAGGGCTGATGATGAATCCTGGGCACTCAGGGCTATTGGTGAATTCAAAAGGGTGCTTGATATTGACCCGAACTATGAGCCAGCAAGGAAAAATATTGAGATAATTGAAGAGGTTCTGAGACACGGAAAGTATTGATGATAAGGGCAAGGAACTTAAAGAAGGTCTTCGGGAGTATTGTTGCGGTTAATTCAATCAATCTGGAGATAAAAAATGGAGAAATATACGGGTTTCTTGGACCGAACGGTGCAGGGAAAACAACCACAATAAGGATGTTAACAGGCACATTGAAACCAACATCCGGTGAGATTGAGATACTCGGGATTCCACTGGATAAGAACGAGATTGAGGTAAAGAAAAGGATTGGTGTTGTATTTGAAGAACCAAAACTGTATGAAAACCTCAGGGGAACCGAATTTATTGATTTCATTATTGCCATTTACAAACTTGACAGGGAGAAAACCCTTGCCTATCTTTCTGAACTAACAGAGGCTTTCAACATAGACTATCTGGATGGCTTTATTGGTGATTATTCACACGGAATGAAGCAGAAACTTGCCCTTGTCTCTGTTCTCATGAGGAGGCCAGAGGTTGTGTTTCTTGATGAACCCACAGTTGGGCTTGATGCACGTTCAGCAAAGATATTGAAGATGCTTCTTGAAAAAATAACCTCAGAGGGCAGGACAATCTTCATGACAACCCACATCCTTGAGATTGCGGAGAAGATGTGCTCACGGATAGGTATAATCAACAGGGGTGAATTGATTGCTGAAGGAACATTAAAAGAACTGCGAAAATTGAGTAAAACAGGTTCAAAATCCCTTGAAGACCTATTCCTTGAACTCACTGGTGGAGAGGAAATAGCAGAGATTGTGGAGGCGCTTTGAGTGAGATATTTCTTCTTCTAAAATACACCATTAAGAACAGGGGCAAGGGTGGAAAGATTTCAAAGTTTCTCTCTCCCATCCTTCCTTTTTTCTTCATGCTGGTGTTTGGGGTTCCAGTGGGTGCATTCGCTTACAAAATCCTGCCTCCTGTGAATATATATATACCTGCAATTGTTCCAGATGGATATACACTGATGGACGGTATTGTTTCACTTATAATTATAATCCTCTCATTCCTTTTCTTTCTGGGTTACTCTCCAATGATAATATTCACCCTGTTTGAGAATGACAACGTTCCCTTCCTCCTTTCACTCCCTGTAAAAAGGATAAGTATATTTGCTGTATCCTCATATGATGCACTTGTAACTGCTGGTGTTCCAGCATGGTATGTTGTATCATTCCCCATAATTTATGCCATTATCTTGAAAATATCACCTGTTGTTCCAGTTCTCTCTTTCATCTTCTATATCGTTTTGCTCATCGCAATCTCAAACCTGTTTGCAATGGTTCTTTCAAGGTATGTGAGCAGAACAGGTGCAAAACGGGGTGGGATGATTGTATATTTCATAACACTGTTTCTCTATCTGATTATCTACACCCCTCTTTCCAGCACAAACAAACAAAACCTGGTTGAATTTGCACAGAAATTAAAGGGGCTTTTCAATATATCACTATCACCCTTTCTTCCATCCACATGGCTGATAAATGGGATGAAGGGAAATTTTTCAGGACTATTCTACCTGCTCGCCCTTTCACTTTTCCTGTATGTCCTCACATATCAGTTGTCAAAAGGCATGGATTTCTATGTGGAGAAAAGGGGTGAGAGGAAGAAGGTAAGGTTCACACCATTCTCTATGCCACTCTTAAGAAAAGACTGGTTATACTTTAAGAGGGAACCCATGAACCTCTACCTTGTTGGGTTCTCATTGCTATTTCCCCTGATTATGTTTACAGGCTCAAGAGACCCCTTTGCTATTCTGATTATGGGTGTCGCCATTGCAGGCATGTATGTTCCCATGCTAACAGCAGGACTTTACACCATTGAGCGTAAATCCTGTCCCCTGCCTCTCACCTTCCCTCAGAACCCTTCAGGTGCCCTCCTCACAAAAGCAATCCTTCCCACCTTTACATTCTCACTTATTGCCCTTATCCTATCCATTCCTGCCGTTGTTAAAGAGCCTTTAACCATCATTCTTATTGTCTGGTTCCCTCTGCTCTACTACTCACTCTCCCTCTTCACCCTGTACCTACTTCTATCAAGGCCATCAAGGGACCTTACAAAAAAGAACATTCTTGCGCTCTGGGAAATGTTGTTGATGGAATTTATCACAGTAATGATTTCCAGCATGATTTACCTTGTGGGTGGTCTGTATATCAGCACACTGAAGGGGAGTGAACAAAAACTCCTGCATCTCATGTCAAAACATCCCGTTCTATTCCATGCACTTGGAATAGGTTTACCCACCATTGCCATAATAATGCTCGTCCTTCTAACTGGGTTTTTCAGAGGAAAAATAAAAAGAATGGGGGATAGGATTTGCGTTTAAAGAGGATTGTTCTCACTGGATTTAAGAGTTTCCCAAGAAAATCTGTTCTTGAATTTGGGCCTTCTCTAAATGTGATTGTTGGACCCAATGGTGCTGGAAAGTCAAATATCATAGATGCAATAAAGTGGGCACTCGGAACAAATAGTGTGAAGGAATTAAGGGGCAACAAACTTGAAGATATAATCTTCTCTGGTACAGAGAACAGGCCCCCAATGAATATGGCTGAAGTGCAACTCGTGTTTGAAAACAACGGTGCAATCCCTCTGGAATACGATGTGATTGAGATTAAGAGAAGATATTACAGGGATGGAACAGGTGAATTTTTCATAAACAATACTCCATGCAGGTTGAAGGATATAGTGGAGAACTTTGCGAATACAGGCATCCTTCACAGTATTCTTGACACAGGTTCAATATCAAAACTCATTCTATCAGACCAGCAAAAAAGAAGGGAACTATTTGAGAGCGTGGCAAATATAGGTAAGTACAGGGAAGACAGAAAAGATGCCCTGCAAAAACTTGAAAGAACAAACGGAGAACTGGAAAAACTCCAGACCGTACTTGATGAACAGATGAAATTTGCACGTTCCCTCAGACATCAGGCTTCCAGGGCAAGGGCATACAGAAGGATTGTTGAGGAAATCAGAGAACTGACATACAGGATTGGCTGTATAGATATTTCACGCATAAACAGTAAACTTGATGACCTGAGAAAAAGACTGGAGGGATTGAACAGAAGATTGAAAAAACTGGAAGAAGAAAAAAATTCCCTGCAGGAACAGAGGGAATTTCTTGCCCGTAAAATCTCGGAAAAGCAGGAGATCCTTCGGGCAATTGAGAAAGAAGAAAAAACCTATATGGATAGGTTCATTGAGGTGAGGAGTGAATTGTCAAGAATACAGGGAACACTGGAAAATCTGAAAAGAAATCTGGAAGAGTATGATAACCTTAAAGACCTTGACAGGGAGGAAATAAACATCAGATACATTGAAAAGGAACAGCAACTGAATCAGGTGAAGGAAGCCGTTGAAAAAGCAGGAATAATCATCAGACAGATGGAGGATGAAAAAAGAGAGATTGAGAATGGAATATGGAATACGGAGATAGAACTCACCAGGATTACAGAAAGAATGGAGGGCCTTAAAAAGAGGGAGAAGGCTCTACTGGAAAGAATTGAT
>JAGGTX010000153.1 GCA_021163525.1 Caldifarciminota bacterium | reverse complement strand
TGTTCCTCAGTTCAACCTCATCTATTGTAAAGGGAACCCATCTCATAATGTTGGGTATCCCTGTTTCTGCAAGCACATTTGATATTGAGTAACTCATACCAAGGTTTGCACTCACTGTCCTGTTGAAGATGCCCTGGAATACAGAGAAGATGTCTGTTGTTGCACCACCTATGTCAACACCAAGCACCTCTATGTTTTCTTTCCTTGCAACAGTCTCAATGAGGAGACCAACAGCACCAGGTGTAGGCATTATTGGCACATCTGTCCATGTCATGAGTTTTCTGTATCCAGGTGCATGCGCCATAACATGCTCCATAAACAGGTCGTGTATCTTGTCCCTTGCAGGTTTCAGATTCTCCCTTTCAAGCACAGGCCTCAAATTCTCAACAATGGAAAGGGCACTCTTTTTCTCAAGGATCTTTTTTATTTCATCCCTTGCATCCTTGTTGCCAGCATAAATAACGGGGAGGTCATACCCTGTTCCGAACCTTGGTTTTGGTTCAGCAGCAGCAATAAGTTCTGCAAGATGGACAACATGGGATATGGTTCCACCATCAACACCACCAGAGAGGAGTATCATATCAGGCCTCAGTCTCCTTATGAGTTCAATCCTCTCATGGTCCATCCTCTTATCATTGGTCGCAATTACATCCATTACAATGGCACCAGCACCAAGTGCTGCCCTGGCAGCAGATTCTGCTGTCATCTGCTTCACCACACCTGCAACCATCATCTGGAGACCACCACCTGCACTTGATGTTGAAACATATATGTCAACACCCCTCTTATCCTGTGCCGGCTTCATGATTTTTTCACCATCAAGGATTTCAACACCTGTTAATTCCTCAACCTCCCTGATGGCATTCAGAACACCCCTGGTAACATCCTCAAAAGGGGCTTCAACAGTGGTTGGTGCTTCACCGCGCACAACCAGCCTGTATTCTTCACCCTTCTTCTCTATGAGGATTGCCTTTGTCGTTGTGCTTCCGCAGTCTGTTGCCAGTATCCTTTTTAAGTCTTTCTTTGTATTCATTGTTCCTCCTTTCAATCTCCCTTATCAAAAGTTCCACATTTTCCCTTTTCTCCATTAGAACGGTGAACTTCCAGTAATTCTTTGATGAAAAGAGCATCTGAACAAGAGGGTTAGCCATCACCATCAATTGTGAACCAATAAAACTGAGAGGTTTTGCAATCTCTAAGTAAAAGATGGCTGGTGCAACAAGCCCCCTCTCCACAATCTCCTGAGCAATATCCCCTATAAGTTTCTCTGCCTCTTCCTGCGGGATATCCTCAGGTCCATATATATTATAAAAATCCTGATTACCAGTGAACATCCAGTTCTCTTACAGCCTTTGCCTCATCAAGCCTTTTTACAGGTGTATTCTGAGGCGCCTTCTTCAAAAGTTCAGGGTCATCCTCTGCCTCTTTTGCTATTTTTTTCATTACACTGATAAACCTATCAAGAACCCATCTGGGCTCTGTTTCTGTTGGTTCTATCATCAATGCCTCTGGAACAATCAGGGGGAAGTATATGGTTGGTGCATGCATGTTGTGGTCAAGGATTCTTTTGGCAATGTCAAGTGTTCTCACCCCATACTTTTTGAATGTGTTCCCTGAAAGAACAAACTCGTGCATGCATATGGTATCATAGGGAAGGTTGTATGTGTCCTTCAGTTGAGTCATTAAATAGTTGGCATTGATAACAGCGGTCTCAGTGACTTTTTTCAGTCCATCAGGGCCATTTTCAAGTATGTATGTTAGTGCCTTTATCATAACATTGAAATGTCCATAAAAGGATATGATTTTACCAATGGAATCGGGTCTGTTGTAATCAAGGTAAAATCCATTTTCTCCCCTTCCTATCCTTGGCACAGGCAGGAATGGTTCAACCCTGTCACTCACACCAACACCACCTCCACCTGGTCCTCCACCACCATGGGGTGTTGAAAAGGTCTTATGGAGATTGTAGTGCAGGATATCAACCCCTGCCTTCCCGGGATAGAAGTATCCCATGAGGGCATTGAGATTTGCACCATCCATATAGAGCAGAGCATCCTTTTCATGGAGCATCTCAGCCATTTCAACAATGTATGTTTCAAAGAGGCCAAGGGTATTTGGATTTGTGAGCATGAGACCGGCAACCTCATCATCAAGATATTTTTCAAGAATGTCAGGGGTGAGAATACCCTTCTCTCCAGAGGTGACCTTCACGCTTGCAAAACCAGCCCTGGTGGAGGATGCAGGGTTTGTTCCATGAGCAGAATCAGGGATAAGAATCTTCTTTTTGTGATGATTACCATGCTTTTTGTGGTATGCCCTTATGAGGAGCAGACCAAGCAATTCCCCATGTGCTCCAGCAGCAGGGTGGAGTGAAACATGTTTGAATCCTGTTAATTTACCAAGGTACTCCTGAAGATTGTAAATCAGTTCAAGTGCACCCTGAACCGTATCATCTGGCTGGAGTGGATGGAGATTTGTGAATCCCTCAAGGGAGGCCATTTCTTCATTTATCCTTGGATTGTATTTCATGGTGCATGAACCAAGTGGGTAGAATCCCCTGTCAACATGGTAGTTAAGGGATGAGAGGTTTACAAAGTG